>JALZGI010000331.1 GCA_030861105.1 Thermoproteota archaeon | reverse complement strand
ATTAAAGGTCATTACCATGGCATTAGGAAATTACTTTATGAAGAAAAAGGAAAGCAATTGAGCGCACGAACAGTTGATTTAGTAAAACCAACCGCAGAAATATCTAGAATGGGCAGTATGAAGTATGAAGAGGTAAATATCAATACACATTGGACAATATCAGTTAAGCTTGGTCAAAATGGTGTAAGCTATGCTCAAGGTAGAGGTATCATGAGTGCAGAAAATAATGAAGTAGGAACTTATTCCATAAATGGTATTGCAAAGCCTAGTAGTTCAGGAGGTGCATCTAGTAGCCGAGGGGTATCAATGTTTAAGACTACATATAATGGAGGAAAATTATCTCTACTTAATGACTTGGTTGCTGTTTATGAATTAGAACAGGATAACGATGGAAATTATACAGCAAAGGTATGGGAATGGAAATAACTAAGTGCTCTGGGGTTGGTTTTCTTGAGAAAAAAAGTGATTTGACGTACGAGAGACAAGAAAAGGTTTGAGAACTATAAAATGATTGACCGCGACGCACTTTTCACAAAAGAAGAACTGAAGATAATAGGTAATTTATGTGAAACAATGAAACACTGGAGAAGACATAACCCGGAAGTAAAGTTTCCAGATATCCTGTATGAACAACTCGAAAATATTCAGGACAAGTGTACGAAGGCTAGAAAGGTATATGACGAAGCGTCTAGACTGTCATCATAGTTTGATTATTCTTCATCTGCAATGGATTATTCCCTACCCCATTTTACCTTCATTTTCATTTTCATAAGCTATCGACCCACCGTTGACGTTTACTAATCTGTCTTGACAATATTTACATCCACCATGGAGGGTGCCACCTTTTTTGGTAAGATATGTATGATACCTAAAATGTATTTTCATAGATACAAACTCCTCTTTTGCTGTTATGAATTTATTTAGAAATGACTTTCCGTTTTTAAGCATTAGGTTAACTAAACAGAATATCCTAAATATTTAAGCAAAGATCCGATTCTCTAGCTTGAGAATAACTGGTTTCATACTCAAAATATAAAATTAGTAGTCATTTACTTATTTCAACTATAGTCTATAGGATAAACTAGTATCAATGATGAATCAGCAAGGACATAGCTAGGATAGGAAGAGCCTTCCCTGCCTACCTTACTATGTCCCCGTCTGAGATTCTTGAAGATGCCAATCGACCAGACTTCCGGAAACAAGTAATCGTTTATTAGCAGCCTAATATTTACCCTTTATTATGATACCATAGCTTGAGAATCATTATTGATAATAATGATGGGATATGAACTTGTTTTATCTCGGAATTATTGCATTTTCGGATCGCATCAGTATTAATCTAGAATAATCAAAAAAAAAGACATCTGGTTCGATTCCACGTTAAGAAAATCATTAAGGTCAGAGGAGTAGTAGCTATTATGCCTATTATGAGGAAGTATCTATGATATGCACTACTACTCAGCCTGATCTCGAGTATCGACGGTAATTTTACTATTTTATTATCAGCAAATATAAACTAGATTCACTTTCTCATATACGAGAATGACTTGTTCCAATAGTGTTCTCAAATGTTTAGAGGCATTGGCTAGTTCTGTTTTGCAAGGAGAGATACTATTCGTACTGCTAACATTAACAAATAAGTACGATAACTAACTTGACAAAGTGGCGAATAATTGAAACAGACATACTGTACCAGTTGTAAAATGAATGTTGAGATGACCACTATAAATTATCTCAAGCTTGCAAATAGCAGGCTTGCAATAGAAGGCTATTGTATCAGATGTTCTAGCAAACTTCTTAAAACAAGAGTTATGCCAACATCTGGAATAAAGAAAAAGAAATTAATGACAATTAGCAAAAAGAAGCGGAAATAGATAAAGATATAGAGGAAAGTTAGTTCGGCTAGCGAATCTCAAGCTTGGCTAGTATATCCTCTATGTTTTGTTCGTCTTCTAGTTCTGCGTTTGGTATGTTCCATGGTCTTTGTCCTTGGTATTATTGGCTAGGTCATTATACAGATATGCAGAATATCTTGTATGCTGTAATATTCCTCCAACAGAAATTGTAAATATTGTATACAAGATTATTTATGGAGATCGGCTATAATTCACTATCGCAATAGGCAGATATTGTAATCATGTAAAGGATCTAAACCATTATCTTTTTGATGAAAGCAGGAATGGACCCAAATATTCTACAACCATTTTAATTAATTTCGCCTATTATATTTTCAATATCGAGAATCGAAATGGAATTTAAAAGCTGAGACGTCACGCATTATCATGTGTTGAGACAGTTAGATTCCTATGGGCAATAGCAATGAGCACCAAGAAGAATCGCTTTAAATTGACACCGCAGAAGCAGAAAGCGTAGAGATGTATCTCAAAGCAATATGGTATATCCGTGAACAAGGAGAAGATGTTAAAGTAAGTTCTATTGCAAAGTTATTGAATGTAAGGCAACTTCTGTTGTTCAAATGCTACACAAGCTCAAGGAAGCCAATCTAGTTGAATATAGTAAAGGAAGAAATATAGTGAAAATGACCTCTGGAGGGGAGGAAATAGGGAAGCAGATGATACGTAATACTCTTCTTTTGGAAGTCCCTTATGAAAGATGCTCTTAGGATTTAGATAGACGAAGAAATGGTATGCGGAATTGAACATATGAAACAAATCTTTACCGACGCGTTATGTACCCTACTGGATCATCCAAGGGAGTGTCCTCATAGATCCGATACCAAGAGGGCAATGTTGTCCTAATGAAAAGTAAATAGATAATGGCTTGATTCTGAAATAACTGATGCCACATAGTCTCCTCTCGATGCAATCATTGCTGATTATAGGAACAGATATATGAAAAGTATTTGTTTGTATATTTTCTATTCTTTCTTTCTTGGACTAGGAAGATCTAATCCGATAATTCCCATCATGGATTCTCCTATTGGCTCAAATAATGTTCTTAAAGAATCATTATCATAAAATCGCGCCGTTTCAGCCAATTTAGTCTCAATTTTTTTTTGTTCTATTTTTAAAAGAATATACCTAGCAATTAGAGCCTTAATTTCATCGGCTTTATCTTCTTGTATGAGATGTTTGGAATTTGACATTCACATATAGAGCGACTAAGGGGCATTTTTGAGTACTACAACTGAGCCATAACTGACCTGTATCTCATTTAATGCATATGTCATTTGTTCTATCGGATCCAATACACTGTCAGTGTTTTCACATACATATATAGACATCTCAGGTATTTTCTCAGCTTCTCTTTCTAATATAGGAATATTATGTTTTGCCATTTAGTGGTCCAAAATTAGGGGAGCCTAATATTTAAACAGTCTGATGTTTATATCCATGGATATATATAGTCAAGGAGAAAGCGTATGAATATTGAGAACATCTGTCCTATTGCCGCCTCAACGGGTGGAGGTCTTTTTGCCTCTTTTCTGATTGGATATTTTATTAAGAAGATAATAAAAATTCTAACGTTTGTTTTAGGGGGGATATTAGCCCCGCTAATGCACTTACAGGTTCCAAGATATAGTACATGTAAATGTTAAATTTGATAAATTTCGGAGCGCTTCAGATGCTGTCATAAATACTATACTGAACAAATGCAACTGGTATATTGTCGTCAAATGACAACAAGCCTTACATTGAAAGTAGTCTTGCTTCTAGTCAGTGGAAGTGTCGCTTCAGGATTTGTGCTAGGGATCACAAGGAGAGGTTAGATAGAATGAAGGACGATAATGTTCTTACAATAATTAACATAATAAATTCAAAGTTTTTTCTAATGAAGGGATAGTGCGAAAAGAAAGAGGAGAATAAAAAGTAATGGCTCTACCTAGTCGATGCAGAAAAGGTGACTGAGAAGTTAGTAGTACTCCTCTATTATTTCTAGACAGCATAGACAGCATTAGTGTCTACCAGTCCTTTTCCCGATTGGGCGCTGACCGTTATTTCACAAACTGCCCATTAACTATAATACGTAGTCCTATTCAGGAATAAATTGATTTTTGATGACAAATAGAACATTTTTTAATGCAGGCCTTGCTTGATTTAGATGAAGGATGATATCGAGAATTTATTTATCTATTATTCTAATATCAGTAATAATTTTATCAAGCACATCTTTCACAATAACAGGCTATGCTGTTGATGAGACAAGGAATAACAATGATTGGGATTTTGTTAATCATGATATATATGGTACCAGAAACAGCAATCAGACAATAATCGGAAAGGATAATGTTGATAAACTCGAAGTTAAATGGAAATTACTTAATGACTTTGAGATACAGGATTCTCCTATAATTATTGGCAATAGAGGTTACGTACAGGATTACGCAGGAAACATTTTGGCATTTGATACCGGTACCGGCGATTTGACATGGAAGACGCGTGCTGGTGGCGGGCCCACAATGGGTTTGGCTTACTATTCTGGAGTAATATATGCAAGTACAGCAACTAATGCAAGTATTGTAGCAGTTAATGCCACTAATGGAAAAATAATGTGGGAATCGCAACCTCTGGGTGATTCAAAGGTAGGTTACAGTATTGATGCCCCTCCAATCGTTTGGAAAGATTATGTGATAGCAGGTTCAGGGGGAAGTGGACTTCCTCCAGGCACAGGATTGGTTAAAGGAAATATTACCGCACTCAATCGCACTAGCGAAGGAAAGCTAATATGGAATCTGGAAACCACACAAGGAGAATGGGTAAAGCCAGGGAAGACTCCACCCAACGGTGGCGCTACAGCATGGTCGGGTGGTTCCTTGGATCCTGATACAGGAATTTTGTATTTCCCCTTGGGAAGTGCTTCGCCAAACTTTAATGCAAGTACAAGACAGACACCGAATCTGTACTCAAATCATATGATAGCCATCAACGTTACCAATGGGAATATCGTCTGGGCAGTTCCATTTATAGCTCATGGTACTGTTTTAGATGTGCCAGTCCCAGACACCCATGATTGGGATACCTCATGGGGAAGTAGTATCACTAACTTAGTATCTGAAAACGGTACACAGATGAAGATTGCTATAGGCCATGATAAAATGGGAAATGTAATAGCTATGGATGCCACTACGGGAAAAGAAATATGGTGGAAAACCTTAGGAAAACAATATCGTACAGACATAATTCCAATGCCTAATGGAAGTGGTATGATATGGTCGTATGGTGTATACAATTTTCACGCTGTAGATAACGATACCTTATATATCACAGCCACAAATAGAGGGCTAAACTTCTTTACAGATGGAATAAGCGGACACAAGGTAGCAGCTCCTAACAGCATTGAGCAAGGGTTGGTAAATGGAACTATAATTGCATTAGATTTGATGACAGGAGAAACCGTGTGGCAGTTACATACACCCTTTCCCCCTAGGGTCTCGCCGTTGGTTACAGATGACATTCTGTTTGCTGGGTATATTCCCTTTGCAAAGAAATCAAAAACAGGTGTAATTATGGCATTGGACAAAAATACTGGAGAAAAACTTTGGGAATACTCTATTGATGCACCAATAGCCCCAGTTGGACCATCGATAGGAAATGGAATGCTGTTTATACCAACTGGTGAGGTTGAGGGCTTGCCAAAAGAAGAAGCAAAAGGATCTATAGTTGCGTTTGGATTACCATAATATTCTATAGCATAATTATTCATTATTGTTTATGGCTTAATTGATTACTTACCACGGAGCAGGCTTACCATCAAAGAAAAAACCTCCGCTTGGACCATATCAGGCAATGTTGCAGCCCATACTATTCCTTTTGC
>JALZGI010000328.1 GCA_030861105.1 Thermoproteota archaeon | reverse complement strand
ACAAAAGGCACTGTTTTCGGTATGCTATGAATGAATGTGAATCCAGTCTCATTTAACCAATGTAAAACTTCTCCGACTGTATGTTTAGATTCGTGTGGATTTTTATATTGGTCCAGAAACCAAGATTTCCTTTTAGCCAGTCCGATATCCTCATTTACCGCCCGACGATCCAGGAATTTAAATTTATCCTTTGTAACCCTGAATATTAATTGTCGAATATTAGTAATTATTCTTCCATATTTATGGTAAAGACCTATTAATATATATCCACCTGGTCTAACGAGATTGGATATTGATTTAAACCCAAGCAAGGGATCGGTAGTGTGGTGAAGAACCCCATTTGAGATAACCAAGTCAAAAATCTGCGATTTAAAACATGGACGAAATAGATTCATTTGATAGAAATGTGCTCTTTTCAAGTCATTTTTGTTTTTAAATTGTTGAGCCATTTTTAGTGAATTTACACAGATATCTGTCCCGATTACGGTTCTATTAGCAATAGATAGGAAGTTTGTCAGCTGTCCGGTACCACAACCACATTCTAATATACGAGTGCCAAAAGGAATTTGATCATCCAATAATTTGGCAAATAGTCCCTTTCTGGCTTTATCTATCAAACTCCCCACGTTTTCAAAATCATCATAGTTTGGAAAAGGATTCGTTTCGTAAAACAACCTAATTTTGTCAGTTACATCTTCTTTCGTATTATCCCACTCGTTAGGCCAAAACAACATTGGAATGTCATCAAGAACTTGATAAGGCTGGCGGCAATTAAGACAATCGAAACTATTGTCGTTAAAGCTTAGCTCTCCCTTACACCTTGGGCAGCAAAAAATATCGATATCTTTTTTGATAAATTGTCTTTCCTTACTAAGCATTAGCTCCACCATCAGAATGGTCTCTCCAGATGGTCCTTGGGTTGGTTCTTGCTTTGAACGCGATAGGTCGATGCATTTTTGTCGAATCGACGCCGCATGGGATCCCTGCCAAACAACCGCATAACTAGGCCGATAGGTAAGATCATTACATAAAACATGAGGCCCAGGATATGGTATCGGCACTGTTCGGCCTGCGCAGCTTGCCTAGGTACTCGTGCCAGACGGACAGCGCCGCGCCCACGGAACCGCCGGCATCCCCAGCCGTGGGCTGGATCCAGAGATCCTTGTACGGCGCCTCCCTGAGGATCTGGCCGTTGGCGACACAGTTAAGCGCAACGCCCCCGGCAAGGCATAGCAAATCCATCCCGATCTCACGGTGTACGCTGCGGCAGAGGCGCAAGATGATCTCCTCGGTGACGACCTGGATGGAGCGCGCGATGTCCATCTCCCGCTGGGTGACTGGTGACTCCGGCTTGCGGGTGGGCCACCGAACAAGTCGTCAAACCGGCCGTTGGTCATGGTAAGCCCAGTGGCATAGTTGAAGTAATCCATGTTGAGCCGGAAGGTGCCATCATCCTTGAGATCCAGCAGGGGTTCTCCAGGATCACGTGCAAGTATTTGGGCTCGCCATAGGGGACAAGCCCCATGAGCTTGTATTCCCCGGAGTTCATCTTGAAACCGGTGAAATACGTGAATGCCGAGTACAATAGCCCGAGGGAGTGAAGGAAATCGATTTCCCATTGGGCCGTCAAACGGTTACCTTCCCCGATCCAAACCGAACTCGTCGCCCATTCGCCCACCCCGTCCAGGCAAGCACCGCAGCCCGCTCAAACGGGCTGGGGAAGAATGTAGAGGCCGCATGCGAGCGATGGTGCTCCGAGAACAGCAGCCTACGAAATGTGGGCAAGACACCTTCCTGCACCCATTGCAAGATCAGGTCTTTGTCTCCGGCATCGACGCCGATGCATACTATCTTTGAGTGCTTTTTCATTTATTTCTCCATATAGATAGGCAGTTGAGAGCTACGCCATTTATATCTTCATTGCGACCGTTCCGGCGCGTGCAAGCGAAACTCTGTGCGCAGTATTTGCTCGAGGACGCCGGCAGCCCACCGATTGCCTTCGGCGGTCCAGTGATAGTCTAATGGAAAGTGGAACCGTTGAAGCAGCTTTTTAT
>JALZGI010000316.1 GCA_030861105.1 Thermoproteota archaeon | reverse complement strand
CTCCTAAGGTTTCTGCGAATGCAGTGGAATGCAGCTAAGAGCTAATCCGTATTGTGGGAGAATATACAAGAAAAGGTCAGGACGAAGAGGAATCTGGTGCTAATATAGATTTGTCTACGCAGATTGACGAAAATGACCTTGTTTATTGATCAGATTTTTTTTATAATCGGCTCAGAACGTTTCTTTGCATCGAGTATAGTAATAGAGGATAGACGTGTGTGATAAGTCCTGAAGGACAAAAGCATACCAGGGAAGACCAAGGTATACTGCAATTGGTTATATCATGCCCAGTTTGATTCCTCTATTACCAATCCTTATTACTAACCAAGCGGGTCCAGAGGGACTTGTATTAAAATTACGTTGAGCCCACCCCA
Organism: Thermoproteota archaeon; assembly: GCA_030861105.1. GTDB lineage: Archaea > Thermoproteota > Nitrososphaeria > Nitrososphaerales > Nitrososphaeraceae > TH5893. The sequence continues at coordinate 4,455 of JALZGI010000316.1, read as the reverse complement.
CTTAAATGGATTCATCCTCTATCCTTTGGCTCTTCAGCTCTCCTCTTACCGTGGTTATGATGTTCAATGCCTTACATTTTGCGCACCTGACACCAATGTCGCTAACATTCAAGTAGGAAACTGGGAGTAGCAGGCCAAAACCGCATTTTTTACAATAAATCATCATATGTGGATATCACTAAAGCCGCCTTAAGATATTTATGATTCTCCAAAAGTTGACGTTAGCCTAACGCACGTTGGATTCCGATATGACGGCTTCCTGGCGCTCATAAAGGGTGACATCGTTAAAATAATTTGGGCCTATAATGTTGATTTCAGCCAACCAACCGACAGCACATTTTTTATTCTTAGAATATGATATTAATTTTATGAATGCAAAATTTATTTTTCTTGTTGCGGCGATAAGCCTTGCAGTGTCAGTGTCAATGATAATGACTATAGGAAGTCTTGGTCTCGTTGGTCTTGTAGCAAAAGAGGCAACTGCTCAGCTGCTAGAAGATCAAGAATTTGATGCGCCATTAGATGGTGCATCTGAAGTCCCTCCGGTTCAGACTAGTGCATCAGGACTTGCAGAACTTGAAGTAGAAGATGGAAACAGACTTGAATACGACATATTTGTTAGCGGTATTGACAGAGTCACTCAGGCTCACATACATCAAGGAGGTAGCAATCAATCAGGTCCTGTGGTAGTACCTCTATTCAATGCCTCAACTCCCACTGGACCAATAACTGGTGATCTACCAGAAGGTTCTATTACCGCTGCCAACCTTGTAGGACCATTGCAAGGAAAACAACTATCTGATCTTATTGCTCTAATGCAAAATGGACAAGCATATGTTAATGTTCACACCGAACAAAATCCTAACGGAGAAATTAGAGGAACGATAGTAGTAGACTAGACGTCAGCAATTAACCATCCTAATCCTTTTTTGACTAATCTCCCGGGTAAGATATACCCGCCAGTCGGAGTCTCCTGTGGATTCCCTAAGTTCTATATTGTCATGAAACAATAGAATCAGAGAGTAGAGTAGAGGCACTGCGAATTTTGTGGAATGCAGCTAAGAGCTAATCCACATTGCAGAAGGGTGTATAAGGAAAAAGTCAGAGCAACGAAGAAAAAAGAGCTCATGGATAAAGTGTTAGTTAAAAGATAGATTTGCAGTCAATCTATGAAATAGTTCTAGTATAAATATTGTTACTATACAATGGTATACTCCAAATATCTACCATGAATCTTTACCGTAAATCTCTTAATAGTATTATATTGTAAGAATGTAATCATATCCTACCTAGCTCAATTATACTTGTACAAATAATTAGTTATTCGATATGAAAAACACATATCTAACAATCATGGCTGTCCTAGCGCTGGTAACAGCAGCCGCCTTGACACCAATGGCAGTACAACAACAAGTATTTGCACAATCAACTGAGGATGTAGAAGTAGATGGTGCTGAGAGTGAGACAGAAACCGAAGTCGAAGCAAAAAACAAATGTAATAACAGTGGCTTTAGCACCTGTACTCAAACTGCTACCAGCACTTTGAATATCTTACCCGGACCAGGATAAGGAAATCAACATAGAAACAAATTGGGGAGTTCACAGCCTAGTCCCCTTCATTTTCTTTTTTTATTTTTTAAGTCGTTGTGAATGCTGTGAAATGCAGCTGAGCTAACCCACATTGCGGAAGAATATATAGGAAAAATGTTAGGACAACAAAAGAAAAACGAACTCATGGATAAGGCGTTGGCGAGAAGATAGAATTACAGCCAATTCACGAAAATAGTTCTATCGTATAAATATTGTTTCTATATAATAGTATACTCTAAATATCTATCAAAGATATTTATTATAAATATCCTAATTTTTCTATACTCTAAGAATGTAGTTATATTTTACCTAGCTCAAATATACTTATACAAACATTTAGTGATTTGATATGAAAAACACATATCTAACACTGGCAGCAGTCCTAACACTGGTAACAGCAGCCGCATTGACACCAATGGCAGTACAACAACAAGTATTTGCACAAAACTTCGAGAGCGAGACAGAAACCGAAGTCGAAGCAAAAAACAAATGTAATAACAGTGGTGTTAGCACCTGTACTCAAACTGCTACCAGTAGTTTGGCCATCGCACCACCTTAGGTATTACGAATCCAATGCAGAAACAAAACTGGGGAGTTCACAGCCTAGTCCCCTTCATTTTCTTTTTTTATTTTTATCTTTATTTTCATGAGCGAAGAGTGAAGAAAGGATAATTATCATATCATAAATATCTCATTTATCTTCTATTCTAAGAATGTAGTCATATTGTCCCTAGCTCAAATATACTTTTACAAATAATTAGTTATTACTATTGTTAGATATGTTTACTGTTGCTAGATATGATATGAAGAAACAGATCTAGCAACAGTAATTATTAATTTGGTTGTACTAGCACTTGTTATTCTCCTTCTGACCCCGGACATCCAGAATACATTTTCTAAGACTGTGAAGTTAAAATGTAAAACTAAGTGATCAAAAATGAAGGGGGGAGCGCTTGCTTGCTGTGGTTTAATATTGTTCTTTATTCAACTGGGAGTACTGCTTCAATGTTTATCGGAACTTGAAGACAGGTGTTTCCTTTTCCACTGAAGTTACAGTCTGCTTCTGATTTTAGTTTCTCGTTTGTCTCACTTTCTTGGTCTCCGCCATCATAAGCAAAGGCCAATGGTGTTGCTGCAGTCATAGCCAACAACGCAGCAGTTGCTAACACTATTGCAATTGGTATCATTTTATTGTTCATTGTATGTTTCATAGTCTGTTGGCCAGATTCATTATATTTGAAGTGCTTTACACTATGACATAATAATATCCGATGATATTGGGCTCCCATTTATCTCTGAGGTATCTTATGAAGAAAAGCCCATAAAGGGCGAGGGTACAATTCTTGTTAGCATTTTTCCTAGTTTGGGTGTTATGGTCTTAATGTATTTTGGTTGTTTAACTAAAACAAATAGGAAAGAGAGACTATACGTTGTGTCACCATACATACTATAGCATTTTTAATCACAATTCAGATATGATGTAGTTCATTAGGTATTTGCAGCAACAACAATGATATACCAAAGTGCAACCATAGCAATGCTGGCTATTCTATCAATAGCCTTGTGGGAGTGTTTACCATTCAAGTCGCAGATGCTCAACTTCCAAGCCTTTCTGTAAGCACGGAGGGGGTACTATTTAACACGAGAGAATTTGGCCTCAGAGCAGACCCCAGTGGTGTTTTCCTTGACCCTAGAGTCGCAGATACTCAGATTCCATTCCTTGATGTAGGCACTGGAGGGGTAGAAGTAGAATCGGAAGAATTTGACCTCGATGCAGGCCCCAGAGCCGAAAATGGGGTAGATCTTACCACGAGAGAATTTCGCCTCAGTGCAGACCCCGGAGGTGTTTTCCTTGACCCTAGAGAGTGACCTGAGTAGGGACCTTTCCTTTTTTTATTTCTAACAGAACAAAACCTTTCTATTTCGAATCTCTTCTATCTGACAGGTTTCACACTTCCACGAACCGTCCAATTATTTTTTAGGTCCTTCTTGTTATTTGTAAGTGAATGACGAAGTTGTCCTTAGCATGCATGGATGGCTAACAGCCTCAGTCAATGTGATGGTCAACCTAACTGTCAGTGTAGTTGCCACTCTGGAAATCTATGATAGAAAAAGTTCCACTCGTCATTTTTTTGCTACTCTATGACCTTTAGAATCGACACCATTCAACTTTAACAACCTTTCAACTTGATAGTAGCGGCACATGTATGAGCCGTCTTTCATTTCCTGGCATGTTTCATGTCTTCTGGTTGAATGGGTTTAGGGTCTCCTTTATAGTCCGCGCAAAATTTGTAGGTTTCAATCTTCTTGAGTGGTGGTGCTCTCATTCTATTCCTTCTCCGTTGTTTTGTAATCAGTACCAAAGTTGGCACCTTATAATCATCCCAACTTGTCACTTAAAACTCGCTTCCCAAAATGTTATAGAAAATGTCAGTCAGAAATATACTTCAGTAATATCTGCTAAGAGTTAACCATTTTCATTAGAACCAGTGATATGGCGTTTTTGATAGAACAGCGCAGACGATAAAAATGGCTTAGCGAGACAGACAAAGAAAAAATAAAAATTTGGGAAGAGGTGTTGTTAGTCGTCGTCTTCTTGTAGGCCTGGAGGGTTGACTTTTTAAAGAAGACAGCAAAATGAGAAACTGCCTTATGGTAGTTGCTTGATGATGATTACTGTTTTATCTAGGGATGCCTGTTGTAGCTATGTCATTTGATGCTTCATTGAATATTTTGGTTGCATTTATACCTAGCCTGGATAACTCTCTTGAGTTATCTTTTGTCTGTTGTAGTGCCGTACTGAATAGTTCCATATTTGCAGAGACTGCATTGTTTGTTAGTCGAGTAGCTGCAATTACATTGTCT
>JALZGI010000301.1 GCA_030861105.1 Thermoproteota archaeon | reverse complement strand
GTTCTACCCCTGGCAAGCTTTCGGTAGAAAACGATTCCTGGAGTAAAATAGAAGGCGGAGAGGTAATTGTAAGAAATGAAGCTGCAATTAAAACTCCAATGCCAATTAATGATTCTATCTTTATAGTTTTGCCAAACTTGCCTGAAGGGTTATACTTTGATGGAAGAGTACCCGTTTTACGTCCATCGGACAATTCCGTACTATGTGCATCTATTTTTTCTCCTTCCTGCCCTTGTTCACGCTTACTTAAACTAGCAACCGTCATAAGGCCGCCATGCAGCTTAATTTGATGGTATCCTCCAAGAATGATCATTGGTAATATTAATAATAATTTGATTGTCAAAATAGTTCCATATGAGCTTGTAAAAATTGCCTCAGCTGTATGCAAATGGATCCAAGCCATATACAATCCAGTCACACCAATTATTCCAAGAGATATAGTAGCTATAAGAGAAAAGTATGGGAGTAATAATGCAAGAAAGTAAGAGGTTAAGTGGACGGTATTGAAGTCAGAGGATCTGCTTAAAGTTCCGTCGATATTTCTACTCTTTCGAACCAATAGTTTTATCCTCATAAGAAGTATTGATGAGATATAGAATAGTCCTCCAAGCCACATCGATACCGCCATAAAATGAAACCAGTCTAAAGATATAGCCAGTGATGGAAGAAAGGAAAGGGCAGTATTATGACTGACCATGCTATTAGAAAAGATGCAAACTGCACCTGCCAGCATTACAATATACAACAAGCCATTGGAAAGAATCCCTAACCACTTTCCTGTCTTCCTTTTATGTATGGAAGAATAACTGCTATCATTGCTCTCCAGATCTGCCTGGCCTTTCTTTATGGAGAACTTTTTTTCAACGATATAGTATAGGATAGAAGATGCTATAATTATCAAAGATGTTATTACCCGTATATTCCAGACCGGGCCAACAGGAGTCGCAGATAAGATGGTAAAAGTAATACTGAGATCCATACTGAGTTCAGAAGACAAACTAAATACCTGTAGCAAGAACAAAGAAGTCGCCGAAAACAATATGGCTATACCACATGATAATAGTATTATAAAGACTCTTTTTAGAGGATGAATATTATTATCAGTATTAACTAATATGCCCGCGTAGGCATTGTCCCCAGTACGGAAGAGCTGAAAGTGATTTCGAATTGCTTTTTGGAAGAAAATGTGGCTAAATACTAGCCCAACTATTGCTGTCTGAGATACAATTAAGGGGGTTTTTAGTAGTGCATCATAATAAGAAGTGACAGTTTCAGTTTGTGGCATAAGTGAAGAAGGCTCTTCAAAGGAACTAACCTGAGAATATGACTTGAAGGACGATGATGTACTATCAGAAAAAAAGATCAGTAGAGTCACTCCTACAGTTAAAACTCCCAGCAAGGTTTCTTGTTTAGAAAAAAAAGACATGGCTTTCCCTAATTGCTCATAAAAAAAGGGAACAGTATGCGGATATTATTCTCTTTTTTCACTATTTTTATTGTGTTCTGGTCGCATTTTCAAGCTCTGCCAATTTCTTTACTATTTCCTGGTTTGACATCATTGGTTCAGGAAATCCTGCATCAGAAACTGGACGTGGACATCCAAAGCTTCCCATAATAGATTTTCTTGTAACATTTGGAGATATTTCAACTGTGGAATTATCTGAAATAGGTGTTGCTTCTCCTCCGGAAGGGCTGCAAGTCCATGTGGCTCTAAAGTTTGTACCATTGATATTGCCAAATAAAGTGTAATTATATGTGGTTTCTACTGTTGGAAAGAATGTAGCTTCATAGTGACCTGGATTCATAAAGGCTGGTTCAAAATCAAATGTTTTATTTTTATCTCCCGCTCTCACTTCCACCTTAAGCATATTCTCCAATCCCTCAATAGGCCTTGAACCGTTCGCATTTGAATTTACGGGATCAGAAGGATCTGGCCAAAAGGCAGAGAAATCCACTCCAGATTTTTGATCCACGTAAAGTGGTTCGTCTAAGGATCCCACTACAAAGAGGTAGTCTTTATCTCCAATTGTAAAGAGCTGTCTCTGGTGGGCATAAGCTGTGTTTTGTATGATGCCTATTGGAGAAATTACAAGTATTCCAGCAATAACAATCGCGAAAATCAGAATAGACTTTTGTTTGAACATTTTAGTAAAAATAATTTCAAGAACTATTTAAGTTCTCTAGTACATGCATCGAAATGGTTCGATGTATGAACCACTGTGTTTTTATATTATGACGACGTTGGTTTCATCTAGATGTACTAGAAGATGCAACCTCTTACGCCTTCTATGCATAGAATAGTAACCAGCAAGCCAAAGTTATTAATTGTAATTTCTGCAATTGTAGTAGCTGCATTCTCTATACCAGTAATTCTTCCACACCTTAATCATCCAGCCATGATTTACCATATCGTGGTACATGTAATCAGTTTTATAGTGTCACTCTTTCTAGGTGCCATATCCGCAATCGCCTACAGGAGAACTGGTAACGCTAGAATATTATTTATGTTTCTTGGATTTCTGTCACTGTCGGTAGTTGAGCTAATTTTCCTTTTTGATGCTACTGGAGATATAAGTGAGATCGCTCTTCCCCTAATTCATATAGAGCTACCGCATATAATTCTCTTGGTAATGGTGGCCCTATTTGGGATAGGAGTACTAAAGGTGAATAAGTAACATAATATTAGAGTACATGAGGGTACATAGCAATTGTCAAAACAATGGGACCAACAGCATCACCATTATCAGTTAAGTGAGAGTCAAAGTAGTATTCTAAAAGCTTTAAACAACAGACCTGGGATCCGTTACAAAGAGCTTGCACGTCAAACAGGTATGGCCAATGGTGTTCTGACCTATCATTTAAATGTGCTCGACCAGATTGGACTTATTAACAAATTTAAGCAGGATAAAATAACGCGGTATTATCCTGTCGATATTCCGAAGAAGGATCTGAAAATCATATCACATCTTCGTGTCAGTTCTGAAAGAGATATAATCTTGTTTATGCTTGAACATAACTCTTGCACTTTTAATGAGATAGTAGAATATTTAGGCAAAGCTCCTTCTACTATATCATGGCATCTAAAGAGGCTATGCTCAAATGGCATCGTAGGAGTTCATTACGGAGAGTATAACATTTATCGAATTGTCGATGAAAAATCAGTAAATGAAATGCTTCATAAATACAACGAGAGCTTTACGGACAAAGTTGTTAATAACCTCATAGAGATAACCGATGAGTTATAATTATTAATTGGCGTTAAAGTTGCACAATCGTGTGGGAAGATATTGTCAATTTAGCTTTCTATGGCTGTCTTCTATTATGGAACCACATTTTGTGGGTAGATTTTATTGATTGATACTTGCAATTGCTCCATATGTCTTTCATGACAGATCTAATAACTGACGATTCTCCAAGTTAAAGTAAGTAGTACATCTAAAAAAACGAAGAAAATAACAGGACCGATTATTGTGAACATTAGCGATGTTAAGTCTTGAGTGCTCGAAGAGCCATTTATGTGTCGATGTCGATGTCGACTGAAATATTATGAGACCAGTGGAAAGTATTACTCAGTATGATAGAATATAAACCCTTTAATACTACACACTTTGACTCATTTTCTGCTATGAGCCGGGGGAAAATTATTCAAATAATATGCATAATATTGATGGTATCATTCATGGTCCCAGTTTCGACCATAGTGATGGCTAGAGGCGCAGAGATTAGCCACTCTATGTTGCACTCGTTATATGTTACATCACAAGGAAATCAGAGGTTAATTAACGCTAGCTCATCTAGCACTTCAAACGATACTGATATGAATACAACAGACAAAACAACAGTTCCTAGTTCTGAGAAACTTAATATTGTAAGTTCTGTTTCACCTATTACAAATATTGTCAAGAATGTAGGCGGCAATAGAATAGAATTGACAGGACTAGTCCCAGAAGGAGTTAATTCACACACCTTTGAACTTGTGCCTTCAGATGTTATCAAAGTCAACAATGCAGATCTTATTATTATAGACGGACTTGGTCTTGAGACAAATGTAGAAGAAGTAGCAGAACAAGCAAGCAGTAAAAATTCGCAACTGCAGATTCTAAAGTTAGGAGATAATACAATAGCCCCTGCTCAATGGATATTTGATTTTAGTTTTCCAAAAGAAAATGGTGATCCTAACCCACATGTGTGGTTAAACGTAGCCTATGCAATGAAGTTTGCTAACTTGACGCGTGATAAACTAATGCAAATGGATCCTCAAAATGCTGATTATTATTTAGAAAATACAGACCGTTACATATCTTTGCTAAAAAAGTTGGATGAAGGAATAATGAAAGCAGTTCAAACAGTTCCACTTCAAAATAGGAAACTGGTCACATATCATGATTCATGGGCCTATTTTGCACCTCGTTACAATATGACAGTAATTGGTGCTGTTCAGCCATCCGATTTTGGTGAGCCAACTCCACAAGAAGTTGCAAGGATAATAGATCAAATACGATCAGAAAAGGTCCCAGCAATATTTGCTTCAGAGGTGTTTCCCACTCAGGTTATTAATCAGATAGCAAAGGAAGGTGGTGTAAAGGTAGTTGAAACGCTAAGTGATGACGATTTGCCTGGCAATCCTGGAGATCCACAACACTCCTATGTAGGAATGATGATACAAAATATGGAAAACATGCTTATTCCATTGGGCGGAAATATAACGGCCCTCAGTAATATTGATCCAAAAGACACATATCTCGCCAAATGGCGATGATGATATTCTATCACGTCTTGTGATACATTTCAGTTTAAGTACTAGTGGCTAGACATATGTGATAAGTCAAGTCCCCTGGGAGATAAAGCATAGAGGAAGAGCCAAGATTCTTTGCACTCACGTTCCATCATTATTTTTTGTACTTGCCTCTCTCACATCAAACAATCCCATCCATCCTAAGTCTGTAAATTCTTGTACGTGTGCATGAAACATGTATGTTCCAGGATTATCGTAGTCAAATTCAATTATGCCTCTATTTGCCTGTCCTAGTTCTATTACATCGTTTATTTGAGTAGCTTCATATTGCGTCCCACCAGGTATGTAAGAAATCATATCGCCGTGAAGATGAAATGAGTTTATCAAGTCAAACTCTACCATATTAAGCAAATAGATTCTGTATTTTTCTCCAACGTTTAAGGGAATAGGATTATCCATATAATCAAATGCTTTTCCATTAACTGTGTATATTTCGTTGTCTCTTTCCTCTTCTTCTTCTCTTTCCTCTTCCCCTCTTATTTCAGCCATTGAAGGCGGCGCCACAGGTCCTTCCAAATCATAATCCATATCATATCCATTCATAGTCATTACCATTTCTGTCATTTGTTCCCGTGGCTCTTTTGGATCTATTATCATCATACCAT
>JALZGI010000299.1 GCA_030861105.1 Thermoproteota archaeon | reverse complement strand
CTTCTACCCGGAGACCTTCTGATTTGGCATATCTCACTATCCTCCTCAAAACATCGTTGTTGAGTGCCCTCAAAGGCGTAACATAGATGACTCGTATTTTTCCTTCCTGCGCTTCTAACCTACCGGTTCTCGAGAGTATTGAGAAAACAGGTATTACAGCGGCTTCTGTTTTCCCAGATCCGGTCGGCGCAACCAAGAGACAGTTGATTCGGCGAGCGATTACGGGTAGCGCCTTCTCCTGAATAGGGGTAATAGACTGAAATCCTTGTTCCCTAAACTTATCGATAATTAGCTGGTCTAGCTCCGTGCCTGTTCACTTTGAGTGGATGGTTTATGCAGCGGTTGTTGCTTCCGCGGCTTCGTTTTGATGGTGGCTGTGCTATTATCATAAATTAGAGCCGCGATAACACCTACTATGAACAGCCCTAGGGCGATCCACACATACAGATCAAAATTTGCCACTATTTGGCCCACCATAATGTATAATTAATTCCCTCACCAGATATAATCGTTATATCCTAAAAATAAATATATGTTCGCTAGGAGATGTTAGCGATTAGCAATCATGGAAGACGATAATCAACAAAGGGCAGCAGGAAAAGACAAGAAGCCAAGGGCTGTAGCCTTGCTCTCGGGGGGGTTAGATAGCAGCCTGGCAGTTCGAATGATGATGGATCAAGGGATAGATGTTGAGGCGATCGCAATTAAGACACCATTTTGTGATTTTGATTGTGGAAAAGGATGTGGACATAGGGTGAAACAGGTTTCAGCTGAGCTAAAGATTCCATTGAAAACTGTTTATTTTGGAGAAGAATATCTTAGGATGCTAAAAGAACCGAAGCACGGGTACGGCTCAGGGATGAACCCATGCATCGACTGTAGGGCAATGATGTATAGGGAAGCAAAAAAACAAATGGAAAAAACATCGGCGGACTTTATAGTGACTGGGGAGGTCTTATTCCAAAGACCGATGAGCCAACATAGCCGTGCTCTCCAGATTATAGAAGACGAAGCAGATGCCACGGGCAAGGTGTTAAGGCCCCTTTCTGCAAAGCATCTTCCGCCTATTGAGGCTGAAAAGAATAATCTCATCAATAGAGAACTGCTGGGTGACATAAAGGGTAGATCTAGAAAAGGTCAACTCAGACTTGCAAAACATTATGGCATAGAAGACCCACCTAATGCTGCAGGTGGATGCCTGCTAACTGATCCTGCTTTTTCGAAGAGAATCAAAGACATTTTTTATCACTCCGCTGGCATTCCAAGTATTAATGATGTAGAACTGCTAAAACTCGGCAGACATTTCAGGTTGTCGAAAAATGCTAAACTAACTGTGGGGCGTAACATGGAGGAAAATGAAAAGATCACAAGCATGTTCCTTCATGGTGACATTCTTTTGGAAGCGAAGGACTACGTCGGCCCTACTGGTCTTCTAAGAAGCAGGGTGTATGAGGAGTCGGTAGTAAAGACCGCTGCTAGCATTATACTCCGCTATGCTGACTCTCCAAAGTACGACAGGTGCTTGGTTATGGCACGAAATGAACCCAACCATGTGACAGAAATATACGCTGAGTCAGCCAAGGATGAAGTTATTTTAAAGCTAAGAATCTAATTCGACTAGACTGTGAACGACTTTTGACCACTAGAACTATTTGGATAAAACTCGCAATTTACAGCATTCGTTAACAGATGGATAATGCATGCAAAGACCACTAATTTACTTGAAAGCAGTTACTCTTAAGAATATTAGCGAAGTATCCGATATTAAGAAAGATGCTAAGAAAGAAATGATAATAATCCTAAGAGTTACACCTCTAGCCCATAAGGATGTAGAAGAGTTGCGGAAAGCTATCGACGATCTCTATAAGTATGTCCAGTCCATAGGAGGAGACATAGCGCGTTTGGGCGAAGAACGCGTAGTTATCACTCCGCCAAGCGTCAAGATCTGGAAAGGCATTTAAATAACATAGAGAGACAACTGATCTGATAGAAAATTCTTCTGTTCCTATAAAAGCTTGCTCTGTTATAGATTGGAAGTAATGCTCAGACTCTAGATCAATTTAACTGCCTCAAGAACTGAGGGATGTTGTGTTGGTATTTTTAGCATTCTATTAATTGAGGCCGCAAGATTTTGTACCTTGGATCGTTCGCCATGATTAACCAATACACGTCTCAGCTTTGGTCTAAGCTTACCGACATAATTTATGAGATGATTGTAGTCACTGTGAACGTCCAGCCCCTCAATTTTCTCTATCTTACAGTTAATCTCAATTTCTTGTCCGGCTACAGTGATTTGTTTTGCACCGTCCTGAATGAACCTCCCTAAACCCCCCGGCATCTGATATGAAGTTAAAATGATTTTGCTATCCTGTCTTTGGGTTATCTGCTTTAGATAATGGAGGGACGGTCCTCCATCGTTTGTAAATAGTGGAGAAACTATTACAGCTGGTTCTTTATCAAGAGTGTGCGACTGAGCCACAGTAAAATTTCCTGAATTAAAGAGATTCTTGTTAATTTGTTGAATCAGATTGTTTATTTCTTCCGACAGGTACTCGGAATATACTTCATGGATGGACCAGATGTCGGCTATAGATTTCTCAACTAACACTTTAGCCTTGCCCATTTGACCCGATGCTATGTGTTTATCAATGATTAATGAAATCTCTTGGGCCAATCCGACAGGTGGAACTGGGACTAATACAAATTCACCCTTACTAAGCGTAGTATTTATACTATCGATAAACCGTTGAACTGCCAATCCGTAGTCTACAAATATATCATCCTTGTTACCATACGTGCTCTCAATTATGAGAGTTTCTACTCTTGGAAAATTAATCATAGGTTTGTTAAATAACAGCGATTCCTGACAGCGCATCTCTCCGGTATAGACAATGTTGTGATCACCATTTCCAATATGGAGATGCATTATGCTAGATCCTAAAATATGGCATGAAGGTGTGAGCGTGAGTTTTATATCAGGAGAAATGTCAGTTACAATGCCCTGATTAAGAGGAATTGTATGAACAATTATTTCTCTAATATCTTCAGCAGAATAGACGGCTTTGTTAGCCGCTCTTTTAATGTACTGTGTTTGTTCCCATATCATCAAAGGCAAGGTCGGTTCTGAACAATATACTGGTCCCTCATATCCGTATTTAAAAAGGAACGGTAAAAAACCACTATGGGATAAATGGGCTTGACTCAATACCACAGCATCAAGGTCGTTAATCCCATTCCCTGCAATGTCTAATCGGGGTAAGGTGTTAATGGATTCCTTAGCAAACTCATTTAGCCCGCAGTCAAGTAAAACCTTGCTCTCATGTGTGGATAATAAGATTGCAGACCTACCAACTTCAGCAAATCCACCCAACGCTATAATGCTCGCCTCTGCGATCGAGTCGCCTAGTTTTGATCTAAAGATTCTCTCTCCAACATCCTTATAGAACTGAATGCGTTCTGCTGAAGTCTGCTTGAGAATTTTATGAATAAACTGTACGACACTCATGTCTGATGGTTTCCTTCTAAATTTTAATTTCCATCCTGTTTTATCGACTATCTCGTAGTTATTGTCTTCGATACTCGTGCTGAGTTTGATTGGGTTTTGAACGTAGATAGCCACCTCTCCCAGTGCATCATCAAAGAAAAAGTATTCTGCTGGAATTTCTTTTAACATGATACTATTTAACAAACCTATTGTTTCGTTTTCCGACTTTCTTATAGATTCGTCCGTTCGGATGACGATTCTCTTTCGTAGGGTGTTTACCATATTAGATATAACCTGACTATTGTTTAAGAGATATGAGGGATTATCAGAGTATAGAGCTATGCTTGGGCCTTCATACTCTATTTTAGTTAGACTGGATTCCTTGGGAAGACTCTGAAGTATGGAAGCCATGATATTTTGATTATTCGGTCCATTGTAGGATGACTTGTTTTGCATATTATCACTCCTAAGATCTAAACAACAAGGGATCTTACCGATTTCGGCTTTGTATGATCACATTTTTCCTTTAAAGAGTGTTTCGTTTCATAATACTTTTGTTCCTGAGTATAACTAATTCAATATGAAAGTTGAAATAGTATTTTGGTTTATAGTAAGCACTGAGAAAGTTTGGAAAATATAGAATCAGGTTCTAGTGAAGGCGGGTTTGGAGGAGGAGGCGGAAGGAGTGGTGGATATAGACCTCAGAGAGACTATGGCGGTTATGGCCCAAGAGGTCGCGGTAGCTTTGCTGGCCCAAGACCATTCAGACCGTCTCCGGTAAGAGTCGGAGAGGAATTTGATGTTAGGATAGAATCGATGAGTAAAAGAGGGGACGCAGGTGTTGCTAAAGTTGAAGGACTTGTAATTTTTGTGACGGGAACTAAAGTAGGAGATAATGTGAAAATCAAGATAACCAAGGTTGGTAGGGGATATGCAACTGCAGAAATTGCAGGATCTAGTCCTGCAGTCGACGAAAGAAGTGATGAGCAACCTTTGAATTCTTCAGGTGATGAGCAAACAGGCTAACTTCTAAATCCATTTCAAGAAATTCCAGTCTGCAAAAGAGAGCATATTTATTTCTAGACCTCTAGTAGGAACGATCCTGGTTTTGAGCACTGCACCGGCTCATATGATGGAATTACCGAGAAAAATATTGATAGGGAACGACGTGATTAATGATCTTGGCTCCTTCTTATTTGAGTTAAATAATAATGCATCTAGAATTGCCATAATAACAGGGAGCACCGTACGTAGTATAGCCGAGCGACCTTGTCTTGTTTCTCTGGATAGGGCAATGCTGAATACTTCATGGCACACAGTCTCAGACGCGTCGATAGAATCCGTAAGCATCCTGCAAAAGGATCTTGAAAAATACCCTCCTGATTTCATTATAGGACTTGGTGGTGGACGTTCGGTAGATGTTGCCAAAATGACGGCCTTTCGGTTATCAAAGCCCTTTATCAGTATCCCCACCTCTGCATCTCATGATGGGATAGCAAGTCCCTTTGTCTCCATAAAAGGGTTAGACAAACCCCATTCCATTAAAGCCAATTCGCCGATAGGGATCTTGGCTGATACAAAACTTATTTCCCAAGCCCCTTGGCGACTATTGGCGAGTGGTTGCGGCGACCTTCTGGGTAAAGTAACAGCTGTAAAAGACTGGGAACTTGCAAGAGATGAAAAAGATGAATATTTTGGTACGTATGCAGCAAATTTGGCCTGTATGAGCGCCGAAATAATTCTGAAACAATCACACAATTTCCGAGACAACAATGTCTTTGGGGTCAGAACAATTATTGAGGCTCTAATTAGCGCCGGAGTAGCAGCATGTATTGCTGGAAGCAGCAGGCCATGCTCAGGTTCCGAGCATTTGTTCAGTCACGCGTTAGAGTACGTCGCTGGCAACGGTTGCGGATTGCACGGCGAACGCGTGGGCTTAGGAACAATAATAATGGCTAAACTTCATAACCTCGAGTGGAAGCAAGTGGTAAAAGCTCTCAAAAGCATAGGTGCACCAACCACTGCAGCAGCAATTAACATACGAAAATCTGACCTTGTGAAGGCCCTCCTGATGGCTCAGTCTCTTAGGCCCGAACGGTATACGATTTTGAAAAAGGTGAAATTAGACGAACAATCAGCTTTACGTTTATTAGAAGATGTGGAAGTGCTCTAGGTAAGCGCTGACCTCGGTGGATTTATGAGTCATTATCATAGCCTTTCTCATCACCTGCCATGAATACACTAACCATAAACTGCATTATTTGCGGTCTTATGCCTGATGTAAATTCTCAGTATGACGCCAAATGTTTCAGACAGATTGTTGTACTGGCGAATGATAGAAATAAGTATCTATGTTGCCTGAGGTTGGGCAGCTTGAGCATTCTTTTCAAGTGTCTTTGGTTGCTCTTTCTTCATCTCCTCGGGTTTGCCCGATCCAGCCGACTGAGATAAATAAGTTTCCACGAAGCTGGCCGCCTCGACTCGCGGAACGTATTTAAATATATCATTTGCAATGGCTCTTTTGATAATTTGTATCCCGTCCACAAGGAACGTTTGCTCCGGTAAATCTATTTTTATGCTAGAATTCTCCAAAGTAAATCCTATCTTTTGATCATCTATTGGAAGTCGTCTTTTTATAAGGAATAAAACTTTGTCGTTGTCATCTTCGAGTTTCCTCGTTATCTCAACATCATAAATTAGCGTGCGACCTGCAAACTTATGGTTAAAATCGACTTGAACCCTTCCCGAACCTATGAATCTTATAATTCCCACCCTCTCGTCTAGTTCGATAGTATCTCCCACTTTAATCTCGTCGGCCTTATCACCTAACTTTCGAAGAGGAATCATCCTAACTTTATTTGGGTCTCTCTCCCCAAAGCCCTTGTCGGGAGCAATCTGGATGTTCAATTTGTCACCTATGTTCGCATTTGCTAAAGCTTCATCCAGTCCTCTTAATATCCATCCTTCGCCCACAGAAATTAGTCGAGGTTCATACCTGCGGCTTGGATCATATACGTCAGATTTCTTTGCTTCCTCCTCCTTTGTGGTCTCAAAAGTAAGATCGGTGTCCTTTACCTTCGCTATATAGTCTATAAGAATAAGAGAGCCCTTTTCAAGCACCATAAACTCCGCTAATGAATTACCTTATATTAAGCTTAATAGATACACTTCGTCTAGTCTAACTAATTTCTGAGGCTTTTTCAAGCGCGGCGGAGGCAGTTCCTTCGTCAACTTTTATGCCTAGCAAGTGCATGGATGATATAATTGAAGACAGCGTTCTCGTCACATGATATTTATTAACCTCTCCCATCGAACCAATTCTAAATACCTTGCCCTTGAGATCACCAAAGCCGCCTGCTATCAGGACCCTAAACTCATTTGACATTAACGCTCTGAATTGTTTATCATCCATCCCGTCAATATAATTGGCAGCTATTACCACATTACTACGTGCATCCTCTTTTGCAAAGGGTGTAAGACCAAGAGCATCTAGTCCGTTATAAAATGCTTCAGCACACAATCTATGTCGACGAATCCTTTTGTCTAAACCTTCCTCCAAAACAATATCAAGTGCTTCATTGAAGGCAAAGAATAGTGGAAGGGCAGGTGTAAAAGGTGTTTCAACACTTTCCTCGAAATATTTGAAGTATCTTTTGAGATTTAGATAAAGTATTGGTGGAGGATTCGAAAGGATATACTTTTTAGCCCTCTCACTGATTGCTATAGGAGAAACACCGGGAGGAGCAGCTAGGGCTTTCTGTGAGGCAGTCACACAAATATCAATACTCCATTTGTCAACAGGCAACTCATCTCCTCCCAGGACTGATACTGCGTCTGCGACAAAGAATGTTCCATTCTTTGAACAGAGGTTCCCTAATTTATCCATGTACCTGATAGTGGTCCCTGTTGAAGTTTCATTGTATACGGCATAAATTACCTTGGTATCTTTGTTTTGATCAAGGGCTTCTTCAATTTTTTCGTATGGAGGGTTCTCACCATATCGAGAGGCTATACGAATTGCTTTCCCACCCCAGTTATCAATCAAATCGGCAAGCCGTGAGCCGAATTCACCACTTACAGGAACAATCGCCTTATCATCTTTTTTTATCAGATTAACAACTGAAGCTTCAACCGCACCTGTTCCTGAGGCAGTCAACAAAATAATATCGTTATCAGTCTGAAACGTCTTTTTTATTTTCTCCACTAACGACTTGTATAAAATGCGGAAATCCTGGCTTCTGTGATTAATTATAGGTGCAAGCATTGCATTCATAACTCTATTTGGGACATTTGTTGGTCCGGGCAACATGACTAAATATTCCATTATAGTTGTCAGACTATCGAAAATAGACGCGGATATTTATAATTAGAGCATCAGCTTTTCGGTAGGGATAAAATGGGCTCAGATTATACTAAAATCATTATCCATCATGAGGAATAAACGCCATCAAAGGGTCTTAGGTTATGCGAAAAAAAGGTTTAGCTGTGACACTATAGCGGCCTACACTCCTGAGAATATATACTATTTGACTGGTTTTTGGGGAGAAGGAGTGGCAGTCTACCATGCAGACTCCAATACCACGCTTATAGTTCCCCGGTTAGAGAAAGAAAGAGCACTGGGTACCTCTAGGAATTGTGATATTATCTCTGCAGAAAGGGGAAGCAACTTGATATCGCATTTTGTTTCCACGATAGGAAATAGCAAAACTTGTATTGACTGCACAGAATACTCTGTAGTCCAGGCTATATGCCGCAGGCTGGAGAGTCCTAAAATGTTGGTTTCGAGTAACGAACCATTTTTCCGATCAAGAATGATTAAAGACCATGAAGAGATATCTACCATCAGAAGGACGGCTGCGATACTTGATAAGCTATACCAGATTTGCACAGAGAAAATTAAGGAAGGTATATCCGAACGAATGCTACAAGCTGACCTCATCTGCGAGGCTTTGAAGATGGGAGCGAGCCCCGCCTCATACAGGTGGACGTTAGATCCACTAATCATTGCCAGTGGGCCAAGGAGTGCCTTGCCACACGCGGATGTCTCAGACCGTAGGTTCAAATCGGGGGACATGATCATAGTGGATCTGACTCTAAGACATAAAGGGTACGTCGCCGATTGTACTCGAACGTTTGCGTTGGGAGGTGTAACCTCGTGTATGAGGAAGGTATACGACATTGTTAGTGAGTCTCAAATATTGGGTCTGAAGGCAGTATCTCAAGGCGCTTCATGCGAAGACATTGACAGCATATGTAGAGAGGCCATCAACCAAGCAGGCTTTAAAAAATTTTTTGTTCACTCTACAGGACACGGAATTGGCCTAGATGTACATGAGCCTCCATGGTTACGGAGTAAAAACACACAAAAGCTGCAAAATAATATGTCCATAACAGTTGAACCTGGAATATACCTGCCGGGTAGGTTCGGAGTGCGAATAGAAGACAGCGTAATAGTAAGTGCAGAGAGGCAAAACCTATGCGAGTTCACAAAAGAACTAGTCACAGTTGGATGACGATATCGATTTATTAGAAGAAAATAGAATAAATCATGCAAATACAGAATAGAGAGTGCTTAGACTTTCCTTCATTGGAGTCTAGCGGCCGCGAGTTCTAGTAGCTTTCTTGCAACCAACTTTTTATCTAGTAGTGGAAAGCAAGTAACTTTTTTTTCTTTGTCCACAGTGATAATCTCGCTTGTCTCAGAGCCGGTCTCAGATCCTTTCCTTCCAACATCGTTTGCAACAATCAAATCGCAGTTGCATTCCAGCATCTTCTTAATTGCGTCATTTATTAACTCTGCATTCGATCTATTGTGATCGGCTTTAAATGCCACCAAGAAGATTCTAGAATTCTTGCTAGAACCTTTTATTTCGTCGACGATCTTCCTGGTGGGAGAAAGTTTCAATGTATATACGTCCTTATTTCTTGTCTCCAGCTTTCTGGGAAGCTTTCTGAGGGGTTTGAAATCTGCAATCGCGGCTGCCATGAAAACCGCATCATAAAAGTTGGTCGCTAATTCTTTCATCACCGCGTTGTACATCTCTTCGCCTGTGCCAACATTAATAATATTGATTTCTTGCATCTTCTGTGGTTTATGAGAACCTATACCGCATACTAATGTGACTTGAGCTCCTCTCTTATATGCCTCCTCTGCAATTGCAGCACCCATTTTACCCGAACTTAAATTTGTTACTACTCTAAGCGGATCGATAAATTCAATGGTACTTCCTGAAGTAACGAGTATGTTTCTACCCGATAATGATTTAGCTCCTCCTCCGTTCACATGTATGTACTCATTTAGCTTTTGGATCCCTGCAGCCGCAGATTTCCCGTTTTTGTTCGAAACATCAGAAATAACGCGAAGCAGTTCTTCTGGCTCTGCTAGCTTCGCCTTTTTTTCTGAAATATAAGGGTCCACAAACAAAACACCTAGCTTTTTAAGAGTGTCAATATTCTTGCTAATAATCGGGTTCGCGTACATAGATCTGTGCATTGCCGGAGCAACGACTATAGGTAGCTTTGAGCCGAGAGCTACGCTTAAAACTGAGGTAACCGGTGTATCATCTATTCCACTTGCCATCTTTCCAATCGTGTTTGCTGTACAGGGGTAAACAACAATAAGATCAGACATATTATAGTCTGCAAGAAAAATATGTTCCAGGTTTGCTGTGAGTTTTGTAACGACGTGATTGCCTGAAGCCCATTTCATTATTTCCTCTGTCAACAATCGACCAGACCCGACCGATGCATTGGACATTACAGGGCGTACATGAGCGCCATGTCGGATTAGCAAACGTGTCAAGTCTATTGCCCTATACGCAGCCACACTGCCTGTTATACACATTACTATCCTTTTTCCTAATAGTTCTTTACTAAGGGAACAAAAGATATCCTTTACTAGAGAGTTTACTGACTCGTTAACACTGGTGTTGTCATCTAAAGGATCCAAGTGCTATCTCCTTTTTTTCAGTTGGTTTCGACAAGTCCTTTTCAATTATTTTCAGTCCCTTGTTTGTCCTTTTTCAGCACCTTCAAAACCTTAGCCAACTCATGTTTATTCATATGAAAACAATTGGAGTCTTGTGGAAAATTCTTGCATTTAACATCCTTTATAAATAAAGAAACTGCACTAAGTATGATCTCAGATAAACGGGTATAGCGTTTTACAAACCTTAATTGAACATCTTCCTGCATGCCCAACAGATCGTGCGACACTAGGACTTGACCGTCACAATTCAACCCTGATCCTATTCCAATTGTAGGTATTGAGAGATTTTGCGAAATTAGTGCGGCGACTTCTTCAGTTACCATCTCTAAAACTATTCCAAAAGCACCCGCTTTCTCTAATTCTTTTGCTTCCTCAATAAGCAACAAAGCGGACTTAACCGTTTTCCCTTGAAGCTTCTGGCTGTCCCACAAAACTGAAGTCTGTGGTTTAAAGCCAATATGACCAAGTACTGGAATGCCAGCCCCTACTATAGATCTTATGATAGGGGCAACTTCTGTACCACCTTCGATTTTTACTGCATCACAACCCGCCTTCACTAAGAGCACAGCATTGCGTACTGCGTCTGTATGCGAGCTTTGAAAAGAACCAAACGGCATATCACCTATTATTAATGCTCTTTTAACTGCTTTCGAAACTGCCCTGCAGAATATTAGCATTTCTTGCATTCCAATTAGATCGGTATTGTCATGGCCCAGCATAACCATTGCTGCACTGTCTCCAACGAGAACCCCATCTATTCCTGCCTTATCAAAGAGCAGGGCACTTGAGTAATCATAGGCAGTTATAATGGCTATTTTTTCTTTATTTGTCTTCATTTCCAAGATCTGATTCACGTTGACCTTGTTACCATTTCCATTGTTGAAGAATTTGCTTTGCATTCTGCTATTGCTTCCGCCTCATTCCGTTATAGTATGAATGCCACTCTTGTCTATCTCCCCTATCTTCGTGTTACATTCCCTCGCATAACTGACTCTGATTCGAGAAGGTTATTGAGGTTATCAAATTCCCTGATCGTTTTCCTCATTATTTTCTCTCTATATTCCTGCCTGATACCTTTCAACCTCTTTACAAAGGCAATCATTATTGGGATAGCTCTTATGACATTATCTACAACTGTTATTTGTGCCAAGCGGGCTGTTCTCGACATAGGATTTAGATCAATTGCGACTACAGTTTTTCCCATTTTAACAAGAGCCTCAGTCCTGTCTCCATCCTCGAGAGGCACTAGCACTGTGTCTGCTTTCATAATACCGTTTGGATCGACTCGCCTTCGTTCACCTTGTAGCCCGGGAATTATGGACTCGTGGCTTGGGTTTATTCCTAATATCTCCGTAGCTCCAAATTTTCTTAATTCCTTTCGTATGAGATGTTCCCTCTTATTTGACCTATAAAAGAGATTGACCTCAATTTTAGCGCCTACGACCTGGCTCAAGTCTACAATTGCACGTGGGCAAAGTGCTGCCAGGTTCCCATTGACGGATATTACAGGATATTTCGATAGCAATAAAGTTGATGAGGCAGCGCTAATAGCAGCTCGCGCCATATTGCTAGTCTTTTCACCTAGCAAATAGTCAAATGCTTCGCCCCTGCCATGGGCTATCAGGCCTTCAGGAACAACTAACCCTCTTTTGTAACCCTCGACCAGTACGTTTCGAACAAAAAGAGATCGAGCTCTGGGATGAGTTGGAGGAATATGTAAATTCTGACGGTTAAATTTATGTAGAATTCGGCTATCGTAAGTTTCACTATCTATCAATGAGCCTTGCTCCTTGATTATCTATGTTACATACAAGCAACTTTCCTCCATTTCCCTCCAAGCAAGTTACTACATCTCTCACGTGGTTTGAATTCACTATCGAAAAGATTGTGTTACCAAATAGTGCTACGCTGCAACCAAATCCCCGTGATTTAAGTTTTGAGGCAAGAATTTTGCTTTTTCCCTGAACCAATCCAAGAGAATTTGCAAATTCAAAAGACATTTCCAGAAAATCGTGGATATTTCTTGTTGTTCTAAGGCGGTCTAACATTTT
>JALZGI010000250.1 GCA_030861105.1 Thermoproteota archaeon | reverse complement strand
CAATAAGCTTGCTTGTAACCGGGCCAAAAGTACAGTCGTAACTAGTGGGCGTTCCCATGGTAATCCAGGAGAGCCTTTCCAGTCCTGCACCCATATCAATAATTTTGTTCTTCATTACGAAAAAATTGTTTTCATTTCCTTCGAACTCGGTAAAGACTGCGTTGCCAAGCTCGAGTCCACGTACGAAGTATTCTAATGAGTTACCAAACGCGCCGGCTCCCATCCAGACATCTTCTACGAATGTAATTTCAGTTGGCTTTATGCCTAGGACTGTAGTAAGCATGCCATAATTTAGTTCAACACATTTATCTTTCCAATATCCGCCAGGACAGTTTGCGCTAGATGTTTGTCCAATCATGCAAAAGGAGGTATAATGTCTCCCGCTCAAACCAACATTTTCGACATCGTTGAAACGCAAGCACATCTGCGGAACAACTAGCGGATTGGCAGGAAGTTCAAAGACTACTTTTCCTCCTACGATCCTTTGGAAGTCCACAATTGAAGCTATGGTAAAATATAGGTCATCACGCCATCTGCAGACAACAGGATAGCGACTTACGATTGAATGGTCGTTACTACGAAAATAGTCTGAGATATCCTTCCAAGCATTTACGTAGTCAAGACGTTTACTTGTTGGGGGACTTCCAATAAAACCATAGTGTTCATGATCTGGGCAAGAGTCCTTGAAGACTATGGACCAAAAAAACTTGCCACACTTGCTGCACCTGTGCCGGGAAAAACCAATCCTATCAAATAACGGAACTCTATAATATCTATCCGGATCAGATGAGAAAAGGGAAGTGAGTTCTTTTTTACCCAATGTTTGCTATCGATTAAAACAATTTAATATTAATGCTTTGGCAGCAGGCAAATTAAGGATGCGTCATTCCTCGTCGACTTATGAATATGGGCTCGCAACTAATACTAAAAATGCTTAAGCTGAATTGGATAATGTCTGTTCTACAAAACGTTCATACGCTTCCCTCGATGCAGCTCCTATTGTCCTTCCGATTTCTTTACCGTCCTTGTAAAGCAAAAGCGAGGGTATTGATTGTATTCCAAATTTCATGGCAATTTCCTGATTCTCATCAACATTTAATTTTGCCACCTTTATTTTTCCGTTCATGGCCTTGGAAAGTTGCACGAGAGCCGGCCCAACCATTCTGCACGGCCCACACCATTCCGCCCAAAAGTCGACTAGGACTGGTTTATCTGATCTGATGACCTCATCTTCCCATGTTTTTGTCGTAACATGAACTATATTCTCGGTTTCGGTTGCCATAGAATCTATGCTAGGTTACTTATACTATTTGAACACTACTGAGATCGCAGCGAGCATTTAATTCTAGTTTTTGGGAACATTAAATTGCATACATCACGCCTCCTGATACAATTGGGACGGAATTAACGCCTGCCAGCTCCTTTACTCGGGCGATGATCGCGTTGAACCATAAACTATCAATTCCCTGGCTCCAAATTGTAATCTTCCTGTATTGTCTTTCTACTCCGCCATGAAAATACCCCTTGCATTCCTCTGCAGTCATATTGCAGTATTTTTGACTGATTTCTTCTACAATTTCGCTTGCCTTTGATGGCAGGTAAAGTATTGTTAATGTCGGAAATGGGATAGAGTTGGAGGAAGCTGCTGATGATGTATCCTCTGTCATTTTTGTCCGTATTAAATAATTTGGTCGCTAATATCTGGATTTCGAGCCTATTATTGTTCATAATTAGAATCTAATTCAATAGTCATAGTGATCGGTTTCAAAGTACCTATCCACCATTATAGAAAGTGCAGTTAGGATGCTGCAATTAGACATAACCCAAAAGTGGAAATGAACCGTCAACTGGGCATGTAAAAGAATCAGGCAGCAATTTTCATTGTTTCTTTATTATATTCATGATTTTTTGGAAATCTTCCCTACACTGAGATATTTTATACGTCCGAAGTGCCTCAAATAATGACCTTTTCTTACATTGGAGACCTAATATATCGGTAATTCTTTTCGAAATATGCCCACCGAAGAAGAGGGAATTAGAGGCGCTGGTTACGTTGGATGTTCTTCTTTGATCGCTAGCGCTCTCAAAGTCTATTATAGTAGTTCTGGATGATTCAGATATGATGACATGGTTGTTCAGATAGTGTAACTGTCCATGGTCGACGCCCAGTCTGTCCAGGCTATAGCATTGCTCCAAGATATTCGAAACGATTTCAAGGATTGTTTCAGATTCAGTAGTATTATCATTTCGCCTTATCCAATTGACTATGTTTGGTCCCTCTATTAGTTCCATCAAAATGATATTTCTTGAATGCATTAGGATTTTCGGTCCTATCCCCACGGAATTTGCTTTAGTATGCATACGTACCTCTTGATCCATATCCCGCCTGTTAGAATCAATCCTTCTTATCTTGAGAGCACAAATTCTATTGTCAAGAGACTTTGACTTCAATACTAAACTGACCGTCCCCTTTCCTAATATCGCGACGTTTCCAATCTTCAACGAACCTTCTGAAATAATGGCTTTAACTCCAAGCGAATGTATTTCGTTAATGCGATCAAGATAATCCGAGGGATTAAATCTAGGGTAGGAAATAACATCCAGTACCTCGGCTGAGGAAGGATCAAGACTGCGAGATAAATAGTTCTGTGGTAATGACCTCATTGACCGCATCTTTCACTATTCCCTTTATGCCCCTTTCTTTTCCGGTATAAATCCTGAGTGTACCATTTTGTAGATCTTCCCTTAGACCCCTAGTGATCCCAACTCCTTGTGACCCTTCACGAAAAAGCAGGCGTAAGTAGTTAACTGCATCTGTTACCCTGGTTTTGAAAAGACCAATTATCCTCATTTCCTCGTTGGTCCAAAATAGCAGAGAATCCTTGGAGTTTTTGGAGATGAACTCAAACGATTCTTTTTTTCTAAACACCTCCGGGCCAGTTCTTTCAAAATAGTTAGGGAGTTTAACTGACTGTAGAAGAAATACAAAGCCAGCGATCCCCGCTTCATCGGTTATGCAGGTCGCTCTAATTACATTGAAGTGGGCCAATTTTAATTGCTTTGATAGTGAGCTAAGAGTTCTTTTGAGTTGGCCCCAAATTGTGTCGGGGCTTCGGTCTCTGTATTTGAATTCTACTATAAGCAGATTTGAATAGAGTTTACTGCGTCTTGGTGTACGTTTTTTCATTGTGCTGAAAAATTCTAGAGAAGGTCGGTGTATGAAAGCTCTCGCAGCGAGGATAAACTTAGCTAAGCTTTCCGCTGAAATCGCTGCTCCGAGATTTCTTCTGTGGTCTATAGGATCTATGATTATAATCTTGCTTTGAAAGGTTTTCAAAATATCCTTGTCGACTTCACCTATAGAAATTACCTGTCTCTCTTTAGTAATATCAGCAATAGCTTGTAATGTAGAAATAAATGAACCATATTTCAAAACCAGAATTTCTGTGACGTAGCCACTTATACCACCTTTGGCTATCTCTGACCCATATACCCCAACGGACTTGAGAAACTTTTTCAAAAGCCTAACCTCTTTCTTCATTTGATGGTTCATCTTTCCAAGGATATATTCTGTATGGAATGGAGACCTGTCAGCCGCACTTCTCCATTTTCCCTTCTCTACGTCATAACAGGGCACAATATTAACACGTACCTTTCTCACGAACGCTTCCACGTACGGGTGTTCAGAGTACCTGATCCGAGTTTCATAATTTCCTAGAGTCTGCAGCCCTATTGACTTACCAAGTCTCTCAAATTCTTCCTTATCAACTGATGGCCTTATTCTTACAAAAATGTCTAAATCGACGTCACCTTTGATCCATGTACCTTTAGCAAATGAGCCCCCGGCAACTATGTCTACGACGTGAGGAGAACGGAACCTGCTCACCAGCTGCATGACATGGACTGCAACAGATGTCAGCTTCTTTTCTTCAACTGCCGATGGTTCACAGTACTTAGAGGCTTGCATTATGACGGAGCTTGCTGAACTCATTATCTTCCGCTTACTATGAATATATCTGAATAGATCGGACCGCTTCTGGTGAGTTCGCTCCCCTTAAGGATAATCCTGTTGACGAGATCAGATCCAAATGATACGTTATCATACTTTCTCAGCATATTTTGCACTCTTAATCTTGTGTCCTTCAAGCGAAATAATGTCACATGAGGTATAAAGGGCTTATCTGGCACAAATCCAATATCTCTGATGCTATCTACTACGCTCTTGGACAGTCGGATCAGTTTTTCTCGACCATCAGGGTCTGCGCCCATCCAAATGACTCTAGCATTCTGAATGTTTGGAAACACTCCCAATCCCGTGTAAGCTATTCTGAAGGATTCAAACTTGAAATTGACAAGCTTTAGCTTAAGCTTTTCAAGGCTGTTTGGTGAGATCTCTCCTAAGAAAACAAGACTAAAGTGAAGGTTTTGCTTTTCAACTGGTTTAATTTGACGTATGTCCCACTTCCACTCACTCATGATCTTATTTTGCAGTTCGCTAATTTTATCCGTGATGGATACATCAATTGAAAGGAAACTGCGAATACTCAAAGCGTAATCTATTGATTATTATCCTGATAAAAATCTAAATGAAACAAGCCTCTGCAACCGACAGGTTGTTCTCAAAACGGGACCGTTTCTAAGGGTGTTCATGACCACTCGGAGGTCAGTAATTGTTGAACCCAAAGAGTACTGCTAAATGGGTTTGATCAGAAGATGACCATTTGGGAAGCAAGTTGCCTCTACATATCACCCAGGTGGCCTGATATAGTTTCAGCGGCAATTAGATATGACCGCGTTTTTACTATTTGGTCCCGGTTTGGCTAAAGAATGTAATATAAATAAGAGTATGGAATTGTTTTATACGCCCAAAGCCCAAAAGGCGTACAATCGAATAGGTGGCGGATTAAAACTAGTGTATGGAGGTATCAGTCCTTAGAATAGGTCACAGGCTTGTACGTGACGATCGTGTGACAACCCACGCTGCGCTTGTAGCTAGGGCATTTGGTGCTAAAAAGATCTATATGACTGAGGTCGATGAGTCAATAAAAGAGACAGTTGCAAAAGTGAATAGCAGATGGGGGAATTCAGACTTTAACGTTGAAGTTATTCAGGATTGGAAGAATCTAATACATGATTGGAAGGTAAACTATGGCAAGCTACTTCATATGACTATGTATGGTATTAATGTAGACGATATTATTGAGAAGTTACGAGGTGAAAAAAAAGTTTTGGTGGTTATTGGCGCTGGAAAGGTCCCCAGAGAGATCTTTAAACTTGCAGAGTACAATATCGCCATTGGAAATCAGCCACACTCGGAAATTGCAGCTTTATCTATAATTTTGGACAGGCTTTTTGAAGGTAAGCAACTAAAAAAAAACTTCCGGGGGGGTAAATTAAAAATCATACCAGATAGCAGAGGGAAGCATGTCAAGAAGACTGATGTCACAAATATGAACTAAGAATTTATAAATATCGATCTTTTTGAGTAGAAACAGGAGACAACCTGCGGGTGGCAAGAATGTGGCAGACTAGTGCTGATTCTATGTGACCCTAAATGATTTTATAGCAAGAACATTTATTGTCGTGATCAGGGCCATCTCCGGAGCGGTACTCGATCAGGAACTGCATATCATTGAACAGCCGCAAGTCTAGCATTAAGGTGTAGCCTAGTTGTATGGATAGAGATCAAGTAGTTGTCCGGAATCCAAGTAAGGGATTCAATAAAACCGCGTTCCCTGGTTGGATTGTTTGCACGTTCTTGTGTTTTATCCTTGCAATGTGATCATATTATTCTCTTATCCCTTCGAGATTAGAAACGACCTGCCATAGCATTGTTCTAATATGTGATTTCATCCCCTTATCTTGTGTGAGCCTATCCAACATACTTATGGCATTTGCAGCTCTGACTGATAGACTGAACTTTTCATCTCTATCCTTTAAAACGACTATTAGCTCAGATATCTTGTTTTTTATGTTTCTGTTTACCTCACCGTGATGGTTGCGAGTAATATTTTCAAGCGTTGCTATGGCCGCGGCTATATTTTCCTGATTGGCTTTATCTCTTAACAGTTCTTTTTCTCTTTTCGTTTGCTTTTTGGTGTTTGGTCCCGGAACTATTGATATCCTTTTTTCAGTCTCTGTCATTATGGATTTCATATATCTAGGTAAATATGGGTATATCAAAGTATTGCGTATAGAGGGTTGACAGATTGCTCTGCAGCCTAGAGATTTTGTGAACCCTGTTCCGTTGTTCCTAATTGAATTCGAGACGCTGCATCTTCATTCTTCCATTTGAAAAAATTAGATCTTCGCACGGGCCGAAGATTTTAGGAAAGTTACTTGTAATTGCTTGTGGTTTGCGATTTAATTATGTTTGGTCAACTTGTAAATTTATTTTGCTGTAATTTGTTATCTATGACCTAGTTCACTCACTAACATTTGGCGAACTTCGAAGATTACACCCAGAAAGAATTGATTATAGACCGGAGCATAACATTTCTTTTGGGGGGATACTATTATGGAAGAACCTAGCTGCGCCGAGAGTACCTTAACTTCAAAGCCGCTGAATATATTAATCGCCGAGGATGAATCAGATATTGCAGTACTTTATAAAACTGTGTTGGAGAAGAGAAACCATAAAACAACCATAACCACCAACGGCGAAGATTGTCTTAAAGCATACCACGAGGTTTGCCAGAAATTTAGACTAGAGAAGAATCGAAGTTTGCGTCCGGAGGATGGCCATCTGTCCTTACCAGTGGATCGTCCCTTTGATGTTGTTATTCTTGACTGCAAAATGCCACATATAAATGGCATTGAAGTAGCCAAAGAGATACTTGCTGTCAATCCTCATCAGAGAATAATATTTGCATCAGCGTACGTAAAGGACACTGTAATTGATTCAGTGAAGGATTTCAGCCAGCTCGCGACTGAGTCGGTACAAAAACCATTCGAGATAAAAAGGTTAATAGATCTAGTCGAAGATAAGATGATCTACCAGGAGTTAAGAAAAATGAACGTGGATATAGACATAATTAAGGCCCTAAATCCAACCCATGAGCAATTGACTGATTTAGTACAGAGACTGCGAGATGCAAGGCGCCTGGACTCTGATGCAGGCTAATTTAGTCTAAGGAAATATTGCTTTAGTGACCCAGTTGCATATAGATATATCCCATATGTGCTAAATCCCGCAGTAAATACCATAGTTTAGAGCTGAACTTGACTCTCGCCGGTTTCCTAGCGGCTAGCCAGTCATGAGCATATCCTTGGCATTGTGGATGCTATGGCTTTTGTACTGTCGGTAGTGTAGGGTTGACAGAATTACTTGATAAATACATCCAACGTCTCAAGTTAAGGAAAGCCTATCTGAGAACTATTGGAAATCACAGCTCGAGATATAAGCAAAGGCCGACCAGTCACTTATATTATAAAGGGTTCCTCAAAATAAGAACATTATGTTCTATACATCCGATAGGTACTCTAACAAATACGTTAGTCAGGAAGTAATGTTTGTAGCCTGGCTATTCTGCAGACAAGTCCCAGTAATTTGCGTCCTTGAATTCTTCTTTAGGCTTCCCTAGACTCTTCCATTCTCGAAAAGATTTTGCATACAACTTGACGTTCCTAATACCAGCCTGCTTTAGGGCATAATAAGCTAACCCGGACAATGTACCAACACTTCCACAATATGTAATAAATTCAGAATCTTGAGATAGTCCTCTATTTTCGATGAATCTCCTTATTTCGTCTGGTTCTCTTAATATCTTGCCATCTGATGCCAGCATAGTATATGGTATATTTTTTGCTCCAGGAATATGTTCTGACAAAAAATTGAGCCTCTCCCTTGAGTCTAATAGTACCTTATCGGAATGATTTTTGGCGTTCTCAACATAAGACGCATCGGCATGAATATCCTTATTAATATCTAATTTATGCCTCGCCTTGGGGTAAGCGTTTGTTTGTTTTTCAATCTGCAATCCTAATTCTTTCCATCTACTGAAGGTTATTTCCAGCAACGCCGTGTTTGCGTGACCGACATATTGAAACGTCCATGCAACTCTTGCCGCGATTGCACCAAAAGTGTCGTCATATACTATAATAGGTAATGTATCTGACACTCCGATATTCTCCAGAATCTCTACCACTCCTTCAGGTGAATCCTTTGAAAGTAATTGCGAGAGAGGAAGTGAGACTGATGTGGGAATATGGCCTTCTTGATATTCTTCTTCTTTGCGAACATCTACTATCCGTGCAGCGTTGTTTCGGATAAGAGCGCACGTGGTATCGACATCGCAAATAATTGGCAATTTGTTGTCGCTTGAGGAGCCCTGACTACGGTCGTTTAGTTGATTTTCTTTTACAGAATTCAAAGTTAAGTATCTTTCAGTTGCAGAATCAAGCTGCGCATTCTCCCCGAGCAGTCTTTGCAGTGAACTTTCCGTCATTCCCATAGTCTTTGTACGATTCAGGCTCTTTTTCAACTGGAGGTAGTTGGGTAACTTTTAGAAGAAGTCGTTTCATCTCCTCGATATTTCTGACACGATCTGTCCCTTCGCCTTCGAGGATTTTGTTTATCCATTGACTAAGTGTTTGACCGTCCTGCTTTTCGGTCTTGTACATTTTCATAATTTCTTGGATCATGTCTATTACTCTCTTCGCTGGTACACGCATAATCGCTTTGCCCAATTCTCCATGCTCTCCAGCGCTTCCACCAAATAGCATTGTATAAGTTGGGGCCATCACATCTCCAATTCTTGATGCGCCACCGAAGAACCCTATAGTCGCAATTTCATGTTGCCCACAGGAGTTGGGACATCCGCTAATCTTGATTGTGGAATCCCTTAAGTCCCTATCAGTATCCAATCCTAATTCGATAAATTTTCTCTGCACTTCTTTTGCTAGTCTATGAGAGTTTGTAATGGCCAGATTACAAGAAGTTGTTCCAGAACATCCTACAGCAGATGTTATGGTTAAGGCTCCTGGACCTCCTAATCCAATGGACATGAGTCTATCATAAAATTCTCGCAGGTCTTCCCCCTGAACGTATCGCACAGCAAAATTTTGCTGCGGTGTATTTCTGGCGACGCCCTCTGCAGATAACTCCCTAATAGCCCCGGCCAGTGTTCGCAACTGGTTTGCCGTTATATCACCTGCTTGGAGAGTTACAAATACTGTGAAAAAACCTCTCTGCTTCTGAGGGACTACGTTCGTATGCAGCCATCTGTCATACTTGGGACTCTCGATGGTAACGTGGTCACTTAATAAAGGCAATTTAGTCATTGAATGTGATGACCTCGTTTCAAAAGGAAGGTTGGGTCTTTCGGTATCATTAACTTCGAAGAGCCTTGCAGTGGAGATAGCAGTGGTCATCTCAACTATCGAACGCTCCTTGAGTACCATTCTTTGAAATTTCTCCCATCCCATTTCATGCACCAAATACCTCATTCGATTTCTTGCCATATTTTCGCGATTGCCGTGTCTGTCGAACAATCTGATAGCAGCCATACACGTTGGAAGAAGCCTCTCTTCAGGTGTGAAATCCTCTAAAGAATGACCTATAAACGAGGCAGCACCCAGACCTCCACCCAGATAAATTCTAAACCCTCTTTTACCATCTCTTATTAATGGCACCAGTCCAATATCAGCAATCCTGACCAAGCCATGGTCTTTGCAGCATGCGAAATTAATCTTAAACTTTCGGGGTAGATTCTGACACATAGGATTTCTAATAAAGAATCGCGCGATCGCTTTGGAGTATGGAGTGGCATCAAATGCTTCATTTGGACACACTCCTGCAAAATGACTACACATTACATTTCTAACTGTGTTTCCACACGCTTCTCGGGTGGTGAGGCCAACCTCGACTAATCCTCTCATTACTTCACTAACGTCTTCCAACTGCACCCAGTGCAACTGAATATTCTGGCGAGTTGAAACATGAGCCGAACCAATGGAGAAGGACTCAGCTAGACTTGCTACTGTTTCGAGCTGCTCGGGATTAATCTCACCAC
>JALZGI010000248.1 GCA_030861105.1 Thermoproteota archaeon | reverse complement strand
AATGTAGATTTGCAACTTTACAACTTTTCGGTCTTGGCAGTTCAGGGTTGCTCTTCTTTACTTGTAATTAGGCTTCCATTGAATAAGACGAGAAGAATGGTCTAACATTCGGTGGGTGTATTCCTCTCAAACTTGGCCACAGCATCTGTTTTGTGAAGGCAGCATTTTTATAACTACTTTTTCAAACAAACTAGGTTTGAAGACTTCCGGTCCTGACGAAGGTATTGTTGTTGTGTTTACCGGAAAGGGTAAAGGTAAGACAAGCGCTGCCCTAGGAATCGTACTGCGAGCCGTAGGACATGGACACAAAGTCGGTATGATACAGTTCATAAAGGGAGAATGGTTTTACGGCGAGCTGATTAGCTCTAAGAGACTTGAACCTGAATTTGAAATGATCGTTGCTGGAAAAGGATTCGTTGGTATAATTGATGATGACCATCCTTTAGAAGCCCATCGCATGGCCGCACAAAAGGCAATTTCGCTAGCAAAGGAAAAAACGCTTTCAGGAAACTATGACATAATAATACTGGATGAAATCAACTATGCATTGAATATGAAATTACTTGTCTTGCAGGATGTTATCGATATAATCAATGCCCGTCCCAAAAAAACGACGTTAGTCCTGACAGGAAACCATGCTGCAGCGGAAGTCTTAGATCTAGCTGACATGGTAACAGAGATGAGAGAGATAAAACATCCATATGCTCGTGGAATTAAGGCCAAGAAAGGAATAGACTACTAGAGTGCTGTATGTGGTAGCAAAGCGCAAGTACCTGATAAGCCGTACAGGGTAAGCTTAAAGTACAAGCGATGTACGGTTTGATATATTAATGGTTACGGCCGAGCTAAAGAAGATTCCAGAGGCGGGAGAAATCGTTATAGTAACCGTTAAAGAGATTACAGGCCATGGAGCGTATGTTAGCCTAGACGAATATGGCAACATGACTGGCTTTCTGCACATTTCCGAAATTGCAACTGGATGGATAAGAAATATTGAAAGATACGTGCGGCCCAAGCAGAAAGTAGTCCTCAAGGTTATCCGGGTGGATAAGAAAAGAGCAGAGGTCGATTTATCACTCAAACAGGTTTCTGGAGAAGAAAGAAAGTCAAAGTTAATCGAAGTGAAAAAGAACGAAAAGGCGACGGCGTTTATTGAAATGGTCAAAGTTAAAGCAAATCTATCAGATAATCAAATTAATGAATTGGAAGAAAAAATCCTGCAAAAATATGATAATATTTATGACTTTTTTGAAACAGTAGCGAGGAAAGGGATTGAATCAATTCGTAACTTTGAATTCCCTCAGGAGGTCACAAAAGCCATTGAAGACGAAGGCAATAAGATTAAAGTTCCGCACGTAGAAATTAGGGATATCATAGAGATCTCTTCAAGAGATCCGCAGGGAATAGAAATAATCAAGAATATTTTATCGCCATTAGAAACAACAAAATCTAATGTCCAGGTAAGTATAAACTACATAGGTGCTCCAAAATACCGTGTCACAGTTCAAGCAGAAAACTTTAAACAAGCGGAAAAAACGATGAACAGTATTATGGAAAAAGTCAAATCCTCAATAGAAAAGCACCATGGGAGCTTCAATTTTAGCCGCGAAAGCTCTCGCAAAAGCCATTGAATTTGATTCAATCGACTTCGAACAGGATCATTTGCAACAATTGAAATAATTTCGCAGAAAGACTAAATGAAACATCTCATTAGGAAATGTCCAAAATGTGGCTCCTATACGTTAAAAGAGGAATGCAGTTCATGTAAGGTTCATACAATAAATCCTCATCCCCCAAGGTATTCTCCCGATGATAAGTATGCTCGTTACAGACTTCAGGATCGATACAAGGGCTGATAACCACTAGCGCGACAAAATTATTACACATCCCTCCAAAGAGCCTTTGTTTTTGCTAATAGGACAAAGCCCATTACATAGATAATCTGGATTGTTATACCAAGCCATATGTTCCACCCCGCTGGCGTTGGTAATCCCATGATATTTTGTAACATGAGTGAAGCGTGGGTTGTAGGAACAGCATATGCAACTGATTGCAACTCTGAGGGAAGGCGCTCGATTGAATAGAAAACTGGCGGCAAGACCGCTAGGATAACATTGACAAAAGAAATAATTTGTGTGGCATTTCTCATGTGAAGCATATGAGATGACAGGAAGAAACCCATAGCAGACATAGCTCCCCACACAAGGAAAATCGTAAGAACTAGAATAGGAAGATAACTAATTGTCGTCCCTAGGTATGCAGTGAGAAAAGTTAAGACCAAGAGGGCAGGAAGGCCAAAAAGGATTTGTGATAGCGCTAGCCCAGTCATGTAAGTTAATGACATCACAGGCGATGCAACGAAGACATCTTGGATCTTGTATTCAGTCTTGTAAAATGATATATCTTGACCAAGCGCGAGCCCATATCCTACCAAAGCCATCACAAGGCTTCCCGATACAGCGAATTCGACATACTGACCGTTGCTAACTATGAATAACACAAACAATAATGAAAAAGGACTTATAGCGGAAAAAACCAAGGAAATGGGATTGCGCCTTAGCCATAGTATACCAGTCATATATGCGATAAGAACTATTTGTTTGCATGTCTGACTAAGGCCAATCAGTGTCGCTGGACCACGGTTCACATATTGGGTGATGTGCTGATCAGGATCTATCATTATTATCGCTATCCTGGCTCTCGTCGGTCTCGTTAGAAGGTGCTATAAAGACAAGTTTTATCATGTCTCTCTTATCCTGCTGCGATCAATCGGGGATTCCTAGTACTAGCTATTGCCCATGACCCAGTTATCGGGCAAAGTCAGCACGGTGATTGTAACAGTACCTGTTATACTTATAACGCGTGTCTTCGCGTCTATCCTATTGTTGAGTTGCCACTTTGCTGGGTCTGATTTATTATATTACCTGTTGCAAAACTAGTTGCGTTGGTGTTTCTTGCCTCTTCTATCACAGAATTCATAGTCTCATTGTCCGGTCCTACTTGTGTAGTATTGCTAAGCCCAGTCTGGTTAATGATATTTCCAATTGCAAAGCTTGTAGCATTCGCTCCTTGAGTCTGTTCGAGGATGGACTGCAAAGCGGTGCTAGGAATTTGGCTGGCAGGCTGCGTGCTCTGACTTCCGTTTGAAGGTAACAGTGGCGATCCTGTCATATTGCTGCTTTGAGCGGCAAGTTGAACAACAGGGTTGTCTAAGGCAAACAAGCTTATCATAAGTGTTAGAACGGCCAGGCCAGACACAAGCCAAGAAGATATCCCTTGGGTATTCATTATCCTCACAAATAATACCCCCGAATTTATTGTTTCCTACTTTCGTTTCTATCTGAAAGTTTTATACTTATACTCGGGAAGAGTATATCATTTGTATTGAAGAATGCATAACTTGTGTGCTTTATACTGTTGAAAGGCCGGTCAATAATACCTATCATATAAAATAGATCCATTGGTGCTTCTCAGCACTCTTAAGGCTATCGAGTGTCTTAAGAAACTGGTAAACAAAAATCGCAGAATTGGTAATTAATACTCAATAAAAAAGAGAGTTTTGGGGCAACTATCCGGCTCGTAAAAGTCTTATCTTCCGAAACAGAGCCCGCTTGGATTTGATACTTGGCAGTTGTTGTCAGAGAAGGTGTTTTGATTAACGTTTGGTGCTAGACCGTTAGCATTGTTGACATCAACAACGTTGTCATGGGCGTTGTTCAATTGAACTGTGTTCTCGGTGCTTTGCGCATCCAAGAAAACTGCGTTCTGGCTTCCTTGAATATTGTTGCTGCCTACTTCAGACTCGTCAGTATTTACAAATGTAACTCCAGCCAGTGCGTTTGAATCCATGAGATTGCTTTCGATATTGATTCCGCTTGCAGAGTGTGACGCCACTGCTATGTTGTTATTCTTGATTATGTTTTCTTCAACCGATGCTAAGTCAGCTCCTGTGAAGAATACAGCTATTTGGTTGTTCTGCATAATCAGAGACGATGTCATCAACTCACTTGCTCCTGTTGCTAGGACACCCGCTTGGAATCCACTTATTATCCCTGGCCCGTTGATTACTACGTTGTCCTCAGAGACACCGATTCCAACTTTTGAGCTATCTGCTCCTGGACCATATATACCGAAGCCATTCAGATTAATTGTTGTTCCGTCGTCTCCTACAATTAACCCGTCTCCGTCGCAATTGAGATTTGCTGTCAATGTAACATTCCCTTGGACAACTTGTCCACATGCTACGGTTCCCTGTGGAGGTTGTTCTTCTTCCTGCGCCACTGCACTCATCGGCGACGCGATCTGGGCGCCAATTGCTGCAAATGACACTATTGCCGCTACCATGTATGTCATTAAAGTTCTTTTCATTCAGAAGATGCTAGTTGATTAACTATATATGTGAAACTCCTATTTGTACTAAATTCGAAATTCGTGCATATTCAACATAAATATCTAGTTGGGATATTAGTCGTAACTTACTCTCAGAAAAAGATTTAGTTCTACTGCATCTTTCTTTAGTGTCTTTTACTGTATTGATTTTCCACTCAATTAAGTAAATAGCGTGCGTTCGCCTTGACTCTGGGGTCTTAGGGGATTTGGTCAGCAAGATTCTCAAACTTCTGCTGCAAACTTGTTGACTAGATAATGCAGAATTTTGGCCACCTCCGATGGGATCATAACGGCTCGCCTTGTAGATGAGCATGCGAGGAATGTTGCTCGTATTCACCAACGAATATAAGCATACTTCGTCACTATCTTCCCGATGAATATTGCTGTGGTAGGTGCAGGGGTTGCAGGTTGTTATCTGAGTAAAACGCTACAGGACAGGGGACACAATGTCCAGGTCTTTGAATCTTCTCTTATGGACATGCACTGGCCGGTATGTGCATGGGGTGCGTCTAAGAATGTGCTTGAGGTATTTTCAGAGAAAGCCGGCCTTGATTTTAACAAGTATATCCTGCATAGGGGTAAAACCTTGAAAATGTATCTACCTCATGACAATATCGAATATTTGGATCTAATGGGGCTTGTCACCTATGATAAGAGAAGGTGGGAACATGACTTATTGCAGGGCATTGAGGTATTCTATGGGACCAGGATCACTCATAACAATTTTACATCTTCAGATTTTGACTATGTATTAGATTGTACGGGCTATCATCGCTCGCTTCTACCCAAATCGAAAAGTGATTTCGTGATTCCGGCATATGAGTATCTGGTCGAAAATGTTCAAGGTGCTGACGACTTCTATGTAATAGGGTACAAAGGAGCAAGAGGGTATTTTTGGTATTTTCCATTAGACGATAGGCGCGGCTATGTTGGGGCAGGCGATTTCGATAGAAGATATCTGGGAGTTAAGGAATTTTTCGATGATAATCCTTCGGCCAGAGTTGTTAGAAAGATAGGCAGGCCTATCAGGTTAGCTCCTCCTTCACACATGAAACCATTTTTTCTGAACAATATTATTGGAGTAGGCGAGTCGATAGGCTGTGTGTTTCCTATGCTCGGTGAAGGAATTATTCCTTCCCTGTTGTGTTCTGAGATCTTCCTAGAGGTCCTCGATGATGAAGATGGGTTTGATTACAATGGGTATACAAAGAAAGTACTCAAAAAGTTTGGGTATTACAGTGATGTTTACAAAATAGTAAGATTAAAAATGAATGGGAGCTTAAGCACGGTGAGGCATTTGAAGCTACTTATGAGCATGTATGCTAATATGAAAAGAGAAGAACAGCGTTTTGGTTTTGAAGTCAGCTTTGACAAAATGAGAAGACTTATCCATGCTCTATAAGATATTGAAAAATTACTAAATTGGTCCTGGCCTTAGCCCGAAAACTAGCAGTTGTATTTGGAGGCGCTAGGATCGGGAAGCGAGTTGGATTACAGCCTTCTGCCTACTAATTTTGTCACTATCCTCTTCATTCTTATTAGCTGATAATTTCTAACATACTGGCGAAGTCTCTCTTCATACAGGCTATCATAGCCGTCCTTCTTTGGCTTGTAGGTAAGATAATAGTACAACATAAAGAAAGCCCCTATCCTGCCTGTAACCTTTCCAGTTACCAGGTATTTCAGGAATCTGCCTAGAGCAAAAGCGGGGTGATATCCAAGAGTCTGCATACTCGCCCCAAATTCGTAAAATTTATGACTCTGGCCAAGCGGCTTTGTGTGTTTGAACCTAGCATCCTTTTTGACCACATGCTTGTAGCCACATCGAGTTGCCTCGTACAGTAATGCGGATTCATATCCCATTTTTTCTGGATATTCACCTTTCCAAGCGGATCTCTCAAGGAACGAGTTTCTTACCACACGTCCTGCACCATGAGGCATTACTGGATCGTAACCAGCATATGTGCCGGAAGCAACTGCAATTCTTTCATCAGAGTTCAT
The DNA here is from genome assembly GCA_030861105.1 of Thermoproteota archaeon. Lineage (GTDB taxonomy): Archaea > Thermoproteota > Nitrososphaeria > Nitrososphaerales > Nitrososphaeraceae > TH5893. The sequence continues at coordinate 1,435 of JALZGI010000248.1, read as the reverse complement.
TAAACTTATGAGCCTTGCGACGTAGTCTGAACTGTATTCGGTATCATCTGTAGCTATAAGATGGTATTTCGTTTGCTTCAGGCCAGTTTCCCTGGAAAACCTAAGCGCTTCGTTCCAGTTCTTTACTACCCTCTTAATATCATAACCGCGATCTGGATGAGTAATTATGTGGAGATTTGGCGAATCTAACTGCATTTCTTTAAGTATAGTGGGTGTCTTGTCTGCTGAACCGTCATCGATAACGATTATGTAGGCTGGTTTAAGAGTCTGTTGTATAATCGACACAATAGCACTCCTAATACTACTTTGTGAATTTCTGCAGGTAAGAATCACAAAATAGTCATTCAAGGAGATGGGAACTAGTGAATATGCGTCTAATTAAAGTTGTCAGGTCATCCAAGAATTGTTTACCTGGGTGTTCTCTGAGGAAGTCTTTCAATCCCATTATAATACTAATGACTTTCTTTACCATGGCTTGATGTTACTTTAGCCTTCTTTTAATAAGGCGTGGAAAATAGATTGTTTCGTGTCAATTCTCGAAAAAAGTCCTTTTTTTGTAATAGGAATTCTGGTAACACGCACAACTCGAGGCATCCGAAGGTAGATTTCTTCATATTGATGGATAAAGTTGTGAGGCGCTGCCTTGCGCGGCACGACTTCCTCGTACCAATCTACATTCACGATATTCTTTTTTGACCAACTTTCAAGCTTTGCTATAACATCTTTAATCTCTGCGGGCAAAATATGCAAAAGAACCTCTGGCGCAATGACTAAGTCATATTTTGTGTCGAGTGATAGCGATTGGATATCGGATACAATAAATTTTAATGTGTTCTTGTTGTCAACCTCCGAGACGTATTTTTTTGCATTTTCTATTTGTTCTGGCGAGAGATCTACCGCAACGTAGTCAGTTACCTCGGAGAAGTTTGAGAGAAGAAGCTTCGTTATGCGACCAAACCCACAGCCTACCTCAAGTATATTTGAAAAGGATACATTCTTTTTTAGATAATCTATCAACATCTGTTCCTGAAGCTTGAATTTCCTATTATACTGAAATTCTTGTTTGTAGACCTTCCCTCGCTCAAGCCAGTATTCCTTGGGAACATAAGACATTGTAGAATAGTAGGTTCACATCGACCCTAATTATTATTTACCTGCGTCCTAATACTTAATGAAATCTGAATATGGCTGAGAATGCTTAATCCCGCGGCTACTGGAATATACGCACCGAAGATCTAGTACGCTTCAGAAGAGAAAGTTGATTCTCCAGATAGACTGCTGGTAGAGGGCAATCTGAAGTTTGGATGGCAAACCCGTCTTTTCTTTACACACATCTCTTATATGCCTCAATAATCCTATTTTCGTTTTTTTCCCAAATCAAGTTCTCACGGGCAAATTCAAAGATTCGGAGCCTTCGCTCATACAATTCATCCAA
>JALZGI010000196.1 GCA_030861105.1 Thermoproteota archaeon | reverse complement strand
GATTCTACTATAGAGCATGAAAAACAGTGCTTAACCTGTGGTGCACACGGTGTGATATATCGAAAAGAATATTGTTATTCATGCTATTTTGGCTTTGGAAAAAAACAGAGAATGAATGAATAAGTTCTGAGGAAGAGGAGTTACACGTTGTAGCAAAAGATTTTGCTCATCAATCGAAAATACTTTGAAAGCCTCGTGATTTCGTTGCAGGAGGTTGAGACTTTGAAAGTTTTATCTCATTTCTTTGATCCCATATCGCAGAAACCTTTTTAGCTCCATGTTCTAATCAGACTACCAAACAATCCACTTTTTGAAGTGATATCACTTCACGGCCTGACGGGCCCGCTTTAAATAAAAAAATTGTTCAAAAAATAGACACCCATGAAGCCGACAAGACATACTTTATCTCCCTAGAGTTACCCTCCTTCAAAATGTCTCTAGAAGTTACCAGAGCTTTGTTGATATGGTGTCTCCTACAATAGTTCGAAATATGATTGAGCTAATTCGAGGTGGTTATTTGCCTCTGCCTCTGCCTCCTCTATCTTTTTTCTATCATCAGAATTATTAGTACTTTTACCCAAACTCTTTGCACGGAATAATGAAACTTTGACTCTGACGCAGGCCTTGTAGCACATTAAAAAATAGACGATATCTTCTAAATCTGCATCTTTACCTTGAAGCATATAGGCGGAAATAAAGTGTTTTCTGAGATCACGCCTTCCATGGAAGTCGAGATCCATAGCCAAGTGAGCCACGTCCTCCGCCACGTCAGCATACCTTAACGAATCATTGAATTCTATTCTATCATATAAGTAAAACTTTTTGTTGTCTGGCACAAAGAAGATATTTTTCAAATACAAGTCACCATGTATATCTCGGATTTTCCCATCCTTGATACGTTGAAGAAAAAGGTCGTGTTTATTTTTGATAAATAAACCCAGCTTCCTTTCAAATTTAGGATTAATGGTTGCAAGTCTGGAAAGAGTCGCAAAGTTTTCGTCTACCTTTTTCTTTACAAAATTTGGTGTTCCAAAACTGTTTATCGTCCTGTTAGTGGGCGATAAGCAATGAAATTCAACCAGTATGGATGTTAACATGTCAATAATATTGGAATTTATTTTGCCTCTTTGAAGTAGGTTATCCATACGCAATTTTTGAGGGATCTCAACCATTTTGATTGCATACTCCAAGGCTTTCCCCCTGCTCTTTAAATCGACTACCTTTATTCCATTCTGTTCATCTTGTCGTCTCTTTTGCTTCACAATTTTTACCACACCCTTATACATATCTCCGCAGAGAACTCTGTTTAATTCGACTTCCTTTTGGCAGAACTTTTTCCTCAAAGTAAGTGTTGAAAAGTCAAGAACGTTTCCAAATTTCACCTCTTTTTTTAACTTGTATGCAAACTGCCCGGTAAGAATGATCCACGAGATATGAGTTTCTTCTACTGAGATTTTTGATACCTTATGAAGATATGCGTCTCTATTCTTAGAGAGAAATAATATTAATTCAATCTGATTGTTACTCATTTTTGCACCTCTGCAAAAATGCAATTCTTTATTTCTTCAGCATTTACCCTCGGGTCCTGGCTTGTATCTGCAACTATATGCCTGTACTTTTCTTTTACAGGTTCATATACTTGTTTCATTTTTTTGTAAATCTCAATATCGGCATCAGAGTAATCTCCTCTTCTGGCCTTTAACCTTGAGATAACAATATTTTCAGGGCATATGCATTCAACTATGCAAATCTGTTCTACAGTAATATCTGCGAATTTTTGTCTGGCTTGTCTACGTGATTCTTCTGTGTTAAAAGTTGCATCAAGAATGCAATTTACGCCACTGCATGAATTATGAAGATATTTTGCTACGAGCAGCATGACATCATAGATAAGCTCTTTTTCCTCTTTGGTGTATGTAGGTCTTGATATCATCTCTTTTCTTATTTTGTCTGTAGATAAAACTACTCCATTAATCAAAGGAGCCAATTCGTGCGCCAATCTTGTCTTGCCAACGCCTGGCAGACCTGAGAATAGTATTATCAACAATTATAGAAGTAAAGTTGTGATATTCAACATTTTTGTTAAGCTAGTTCTCGCCTTACACATATCTGACAGAAAATAGATTTAGTAACCTTTCTTTATCCTCTTAGACCCTCAATAAAGCGATTGGTGCCACTATCTCATCATAAGCCATTAACCTTTGGACTCCAAGTGATGACTCACTGATGAGATTGGCAGTAAAAGTACCACGACTGGCTTCCTGCAATACTTTTGCTACATATCTATTCCTTGGACTATGCCTGCCGCTGCGGCTTACATGTGCAAATAACATTACCCCTTACGTGTCATCGGAGTATCCAAGTTGCCTGATAGCGATGTTGTTGAATCTAGGGGAATTTGAACAGACTGCTCTTTGCTAGATGGCATTTGATTTACCTCCGTTTCTGTTGCTGATCTTTTTCTTCTTCTTGGGGTAGAAAGCCTTGTATCCCATCCATGACCATCATATGGTTACTCGTACTGCAGCAACTACAACCAATAACCGAGCACTCTCTTGCTAAACTATGATTGCATACTTTGCAACTGCATATACTGTCCAAGGAGACAGTATTCCTGCCGCCGGTTGTACCCATTGAATTCATTCTTCAGTATACAATTTAAAAATTTGACAAATGTTGTTCTAATTGTAGAACTCAGATAGATCTCCATAAATTAATTTTAGTTTAAAATTATGTAACAAAAGGAGATCATCCCCATGAGCATAATAACAACGACTGCACTAGTCCTGGCAATATAATGTTGGACAGTTTTGCATGATTGCAATCTTCTACTCCATATTATTG
>JALZGI010000180.1 GCA_030861105.1 Thermoproteota archaeon | reverse complement strand
GGGGTCGCGTGGGAGCCATGACCAGCACTCTTTTATTTCTATATTTGTACAATACATCAGCACATACTAAAATAGATATTACCGTCTTGCCTAATGCTGTTGGAAGAATTACCAGTGTATTACGGTTAGTAACAGAATCTGCTATGTTTTTTTGGTACTGCCTAAATTCTACCGTATTGTTCCATAGAAGTGGATGTTCTACAAAGGTTTGGTCAATTGACATTTATCTTAAAAGAGGTTAACCAATCTTCTTCTCTCTATGGCTAAGGTACACTAGATTTCGAAGACATCTTCTACTCCGCTTCTTTGGACTACTTTCTTTTCAGGATTAACATCGTCTATAGTTTTCGCAAGCTGTAAGAGTTTAGGATTTAAAAGTAGTTTGTTGATCTCTTCAAGCTCTAAGGCGGACCTTATTATGACACCTCTTTTTTTTGAGGGCGATCCGGAGGAATTTACCGGATTTATTTCTATTGCAATAGATGGGGAGGTCCCTCTATAGGCAGGTATCTTGAGCAAGAATACGCCTGGGATGCTTGTAGCCTTTTTGTCCCAATCTTTTCCCTCTTTTAGAAACTGAGCCAGTCTGTTATCAACCGATGATGCCATGCACAGTATAATAACAACACTGACAAATCAACCTTTCATTTTTAAGAACAACTACCAATTGATTTTTGTAGCTGCTGCGAGTAAATTTTAGTTAATATTGATATATATTACATCATTTGTAATTCCTCTATGTGCAACGCAAGTCTGGGGGTAAAAATTAAAAGAAAAATCGGAGCTATCCTATTTGGATATGCTACCTCTTCAGTTACTTAGGGTTAAGATAATTAATAAAGGAAAAAATATCTCTCCTGTATTCTGTCGACCTGACGACAACTCCTTTTATGAACTGAAACTTGCAGAAGATATGATCAACGAATTTGAGGAGTCACATAGGAAAAAAGAGAAAAAAAGAAAAATTGCAGAAAGAATTGCTTTGCTTGAGTCAACTCATGATGATTACAGATTGGTAAGGGGTCTCTACGCACTGCTCGAAAGACGATGTACCTTTGGCAATGGGGAAAGTACATCCTCTAGAATGGATAATGCTGAGAATGGAAGAATATCTGATATAGACTCTTTTTATATTAGAAGAAAACTTTTTGAAGAGTCATCGAGACAAGGATATGCTCTTACTGAGCTTAAGAGACAAGAAATAATCAATTCTGTTGCATCAAAAATTAGCATGTCTTACGACGAGGTGGAGAGAGAGATGTGGGCAGATCTGGACGAGAATTTGGTTTTAGTGGATTTTGCATCAATTGAACCTCAGAAACTGATAGCCTGGTATAACTTATCTTTAATGCAGACACTGCTGTTTAACAGCACAAAACTAGAGTTCAGTGTTAATGGCGGATACAACTGGAAACGCGCTCTCAGAGCAGTAAAGAAACTGGGCCTGCTGTATAATCTACAATATCAACACAGGAAAAATCTGCAGGGGGAGCAAAAAATGACGTCAACTGAGATTAGAGGACAAGATATACATCCTGCCTCTAACAGAACCACCACGTCTTCCTCACCCGGTTCCTATTACGACGATATCCTATGCACGATAGACGGCCCGCTAAGTATTTTCAAATTGACTGACAGGTATGGCACGTCTATTGCAAAACTTCTTCCTTCAGTAACCGAGGCTGATGAATGGTCTATTAAAGCAATTATCGTGCGTAAGACTGCATCTAACGGAAAGAAGATCTATGAATTTTCAATATCGAGTAAAGAATCTCCAGATCTTCCAAAGCTGACGGACCTCTTTATTCATAATAACTATTCAAATATTAGAAATACGATATACGAAAAACCAGTATCATCTTACTCGTCTGCTCAGGCGACATTTGATAGCAGTGTAGAACAGAAATTCGCTATGAAATTTGAACAGGTTTGTAGTGATTGGAGACTCATTAGGGAACCCGATCCACTGATAGTGTCTGATGGCAGAGGCTTTATTCCTGATTTCGCATTTGAAAAATACGGAATCAGAGTGTACTTGGAAATAGTTGGATTTTGGACAAACGGGTATCTTGTTAGAAAAATACAAAAGATAGCAGATGTAATATCATTATCTTCTTCAAAAGAAGTCCCCACGCCAGTAGCTGCTCACCAGGGCATTCAAACTAGGGACTTTTTTATTGCTGTAAATATCGACAGTTATGTTTCAGACAGCAGTATGCATAATGAGAAGGTGCTTGCTAGCTTGCGCCTGTCAGATTATATAAGTCAGGATCATCTTATAAAATATAAGAACGATAACGTCCCGGTTAAACCGATTCTTGATCATCTTAGAACAATTGACCTCGAAGTAGTAGGAAGATTAGCCAAAGATAATCGCGCCCATCTGGAAGAAGAACTAAATAGCATTACCGATAATAATCGTAGTAATGGAGCGAAGTTGGATGGCATTATTT
>JALZGI010000173.1 GCA_030861105.1 Thermoproteota archaeon | reverse complement strand
CAATAATGGTAATGTAACACTACTGCTGTTACCATATCAATCAGCAATATCGCCTTTACCATTATCATAAATTTGTGAATCTTCTATTCTGTAGGTATTACTTTGATTAGATAGGTTTGTAAATGTAGATGAACACGGAGGCAGTGATAGTGTAGGATTGGAGTAAGAAGCGGCGGCACTAGACATAGCCTTATTTGCCATGCTTCTACAAGGTTTTCGTAATGCTTTTCGGCTAAATACATTATCCTATCCTTATTGACTTCAATAAATTTGATGATGTGATTGTTATTATCATTGTATTGTCCACCATCATTTGCGCTTGGCATCTTCTGAATTAATTTTACCATTTGTGGATTATCTTTTAACGTCTGGATCACTGCTGCAAAGGATATTGATATTAATAGTCTCTTTTCTGATAAAATAGCTTTAACATTTTCTTTAATGATGTGCTTTAGTTTTGAATAGCCTTCTCCATTCAATATATTCGCAATCAACCTTTCTAGTCTATCCTTATGAGCAATAAGTTCCTGTAATTCTTCTTTTTCTTTCTCTTGCAATCTAATTCAGAAGAGAATATAGCTGTGATATTATGGATGCTTTTGCCAATAAAAATTTAACCAGGCTGATCTATATAGATTTAAGCGCACCTGAGCATGGACTTTCCATCATGGAGAAATCTCAAAAAAGGGATAAACGAATTTGAACAACGTACAGTAAAAAGTATAAATGAATTCGAAAAACAAATTTATGAGGATAAAAGTAAGCTTACAGACAAAATTCAGCAATTAAAAGATGACCATCCATTATTTGATGAATTTATTCAAAAATCAATTCCTTTCTTACCAACACCCTTTAATGGAATAGCACAAGCGATCTATGATAGCTTCGAAGGTTCCAAGAAAGACAAATTTGAGGAAGTTCTAAAATTTCTATACAAAGTTAAAAGTCAATCAGAACAACAATATGAAAAAATACCTCTCAGCTTGGCGGCATATTAGGAGAAATCTCTGAGGTAAAGTCAATTGTATTTAGAGAAAGTTCACTTATTAAAGAAATTCTTAGTAGTACTGATAGTCCAATTAATCAAAAACTGGAGAAGCTTAGAGAAGATATCAAAGATATCAGAAGCATTCATGAAAAGCTTGAAAATGATCTCTATCAAAGCTATGGTCTTAATTGGCTTCCAACTGGCTACTTTGAGTCACATAAAGGTACAGATAGTGATGTAAAAGAATGGAAGGAAGATTGGCAGAAAGGTTTTTCCTTTGAATTACCCGCAATTAAAAGGCAGTTAGAATTTAGACGGAATGAATTACTTGATTGTATTAAGACCAGGTTAGAAAATCAACAACAATTATTGATAGTAGGAGAATCTGGAACTTCTAAAAGTACTATCCTTATGGAACTCATATGCGACTACTTCGATTATGGATATGAAATACTATACAATTATGGAAGTGACGAAATAAAGAATGGTGACCAGCTGGCAGCATTTATAGAAAATATTTCAAAGAAAGGAAGTAAAGTATTTGTTGCTATAGATAATGCTCATGATAAAAGAACATCTTCTATCTTTTATGTTATGGATAAATTATCTGGTTATGAGCTGAAAAAAAATATTAGGTTTATTCTAACAGCTAGACTTCCTGAGTTTGATTGGTTTATCAAAAACAGATTAAGTATAGTACAAGAAAATATTAGAAATTCCATAATGAAACTTTCAGATAACAACGATTTCAGATATGAACTGCCGTTATTCAAAAAAGAAGAGATCAAGGAATTCATACAGCTTTACAATCCTACACATAATGAAAATTTAGAAGAGATGGCTAAACAAATTCACAAGGATACAGGCGGACATCCTATAATGGTTAAATTCTTTGTTTTTGGAAACGGACTGCATATTGACGTTAGGGATAGGTATCTTAAGTATCTTATTGACCAACAGACTAAGCTGCCTGATCCATCAATGATTCAGACTATGCTTATCTGTTCTTTGTTAGATATTGCTAATTTATCTATAACTGACAAATTACTGGAAAGTATGGAAATTCTGAGTTATGCCTATGCTCTTGAACATACAACACTATACCGATACTCTGGCTCATTATGGAAGACAATACATCCAAGATGGGATATAGAATTTCTATCCTTTTTGTATAATGAGAAAGAGAAAGGGATACTTTTAAAAAGAGAGGAATATCTAAAAAAGGCAATAAATATAATATTCAATATAAAGAATGAACAAATATCTGCTTCAGTTATAGGAACAATCTATGGTATTGCAGCTGTTAGGATTGATGGAGTTACGAAAATTCCCATAGATATAGTCGAAAATGTAATACAAAATCAAATGGAGACTTCAGATTATCTGAGCAATGAGACAAAATCCAATTTATATGCAACAGTCATTGCCCATGCTTATGGGATGCTTGATAAACGTGAGGAAGCACTTGATAGATGTAATAAAGCTATTAAGATAGATCCAAATAATGTCATAGCATGGTATGACAAAGGTATTGCTCTTGCTACTCTAGAAAAATATAAAGAAGCTAAAGATAGCTTTGATAAAGCCTTAGAGATAGATAAGGAATTTGATTTAGCATGGTATGACAAAGGTATTGCTCTTGCTAATCTAAAAAAATACGAAGAAGCTAAAGATAGCTTTGATAAAGCCATAGAGATAGATCCTAATTATGTTGATGCATTGAATGGCAAAGCTTGGATGCTTGCCAAGATGGATAAAAATAGGGAAGCATTGCCTATAATTGAAAAAGCTTTAGCGATAGAACCTGATCATGCTGATGCGTTAGCTACAAAACGTTTAATACTTTACAATTTAGAAAGGAAAGGTATCAAGAAGCTATAACATGTTATGATATAGCTTTAGAGATAGATCCCAATTATGTTTACACATTAATTAATAAAGGTAATGC
>JALZGI010000241.1 GCA_030861105.1 Thermoproteota archaeon | reverse complement strand
CCATTAGAATAGCCAAGTCTAATAGCTCGAATCCTATTGCGGCGAAGTTGGTTGTTTGTATGTCTGTATGTCAGTCTGTTTGAACAAGACTTTAAAGCACAAAAAAGACATACAAGATCCTTACTGGAAGTAGAATGAGGACTGATTTACTTGCGACCATGTTCGGCTTTTGATGGTAATTAGAGTCATGTTGGAAACGTAGATAACCAAGTTAAACATGACTAGATTCTGATGGGTTTGAGACTTAGATCGATGGGTATCAGATATACCTAACTATTGCTCTTTACAAATGACATTATTGGAAACTTCAGAAACTTTATCTGCAACAAATTGTAGTAAAAATCAGCATGATGCATAAAGAACAGTTGAAGGACAAGTGTGCATTATGCGGCAAGGTACTGGCAACAGGAAGCGGTAATGCCCACAATACCCAAATCATAGAAGAGACAATTCAAAATACTTCTTGTAAATTTGATACAAGCGAGTGCGCTTTAATGTTCAAGCGATTTATTGATGTTTATGGAAAGGACTTTCAACCTCTCCTGGGAGATAAACAGTATATTTCAGATCCATTTTGGGATAGGGTTCTTCCTAAGGAAGATGAAATTAAAGTCATTCGGGCACAAGAAAAGGATAACATAGATACTGAAAGGTCAAATGTCAGAGACAAGAGATCAAGAGTTGTAACCATCATAAGAGATTCCTTTGAAGTCCAAAAACTGTTAAAAGAGCTTGTTCAATCAGCCAAAGAGAATGTGTCTCTTGCAATTCCTACTACTGCCACTGATTTGTTCTTTTCTTCTCGTCAGCCTCAGGAAGTCTCTTCATCTCCTTCTGACTATTCTTCGTCTTTTTCCTGCTCGGTATTCTTTCAGCAAATAAAAAATGTAGCTGCTGACAACAAAAATCTTACTGTCAAGATTCTTACCTATCCAGATCGTTGGCCAAGAGAGAGTGAAGAAGAAGAAGAAGAAGATAGCAACACGTCATCCAGCGTCCGGGAGGACTGGGAGGGAAAGAAACCTTCCAATATCCAGGTAAAATATATGGAACGGGACTATTCCTCATTAAATGAAGATATTGTTATCTTGGTAGTAGATAGGAGGGCATCCTTAGCAATAGAACTTGATGAAAAAGAGAAAAGACAAAAGGGATCTGAAGAAGCAGGACTGAGGGAAAATCACAGGAAAGATGCTTTATATCGAATGATAAAATTGGCAACTTACTCTGAGAACAAATCAACAGTCTTATCTTATATTTCGATATTTGAAAGCCTTTGGAAAGAGATAGAACTTAATGAAAAAATAACTTCCCTTCTTGCAGAAATAAAAAGACGCGAAAATATTGAACGAGATTTTATTAACATGGCCGCACACGAATTAAGAGCCCCTATACAGCCCGTATTGGGATTGGCTCAAATTCTTCAAACCAAAAAAAATGTGGATTCCAAAGAGCAAGAGGAACTGCTTTCTGTCATAATTAGAAATGCAAGAAGGTTAAACATCCTGACTGAAAATCTCCTTGACTTGGCAAAAATCGAAAGCAATACACTAAATCTACAGAAGGAAACTTTTAGCTTAACCGAATTGATTTTTGAAGCAATAGCTGATATGAAAAGTCAGTTATCTACTAATGAAGTTATGGTAAATGTGGAATATAATGACGGCTCTGCTGCGAGGCATCGCGACAATCATAAGAATGATGATAAACTTACTAGCAAAGTTTTGAACCCAGATGACAATTCTCCACAGGTATTAGTTGAGGCAGACAAAATACGGATTATGCAAGTAATCTCAAATCTTCTTACTAATGCGATTAAATTCACAAGAGGTGGAAAGGTGGCAATTATTATAGACAATAACAATGGAACCGGAAAAGAAAAAGGAGAGGGGGATGTAGTTGTATCTTTTAGAGATAACGGAACAGGAATTGACCCAGAGATAATTGACAAGGTTTTTGAGAAATTTGTAACAAAATCTGATAAGGGTACAGGGCTTGGCCTATTTATCTCTAGAAAGATAATTGAGGCTCATGGTGGGAGCATATGGGCAAAAAATAACACAAATGCAGAAGGTGCCACAATAGCATTTAGTTTACCAATTGCCGTTAGCAGCTAAAGATTAGCAGCTAAAAAATTAAGTAAATAATTAATCAAGTCATCGAGTCTGGACAAGAATGGGATTTCCGTAAAGATGAAGAGACAATTAAGTCCAGCGTGGTCTTCCCTAAAAGAAATATTGATAAAAGAAGTGGGTTATTCCATTAGTAAAGTTTGCTTTTTTTTATTAATAGCGCCCATTCTCTATTGATGATAATATAATAATCAGTCATCAGTCATAGGCATTGTTATTCCCATCCTCATTCTCATTTGAATTTTCCTCTTCATTTCCGGATTCCTCTTCATCATTTCCGTTATCTCCATCATCGTTATTGTCATCATTGCTACCGTTATCATTATCATCATCATCATCATTGTTACTCCCATCATTTTTGTCAGGGCAGTAACCAGGGTCAATATCACAATAATCGCCTTCTTCTTCCTCTTCTGTTTCTCTATCTGCATCTTCACATTGCTCGCCTGTGCAATTGGCTCTGTTATATCTTCCGTCTCTGCCTCCATCGCCACGGGTTTCTACCTCTTCGTCTCCGTCTCCTTCTTCGTCTTCGTTTTCATTATCATTCTCCCTGCTAGCATCTTCTTCATTACCCACTTCCAAGACTTGTTCCTCCTCTCCATCCTCACAAACTTCAAATCCATTATTACTTAGATCGGAGCATATAATTTCAGAAGCAAGTCTCTGAAATACTGGATCTGAGCCACTTGTCTCTACATCCGACTGGCTTACTTGTAGAACTCCGGATGCTGTATCTGCAGGACCTAATTGGAACTGGACAGAGCCATCATTGGTGGATGGTTTTATGCCGACTACATTTACCTCCATAATCCCAGAGTATATTCCAGAAGTGCCATTAGCAAATTGTACTGATGCTATGAAATAATGTAATCCTGGATGGTCAGTTTCTAATGCTACTTTCTTATCTAAAGGAATATCTTTCCAATAGTTTGCCTCTCCTAACACGCTGTCAATAGAGTCATAGGATTTTATGGGTCCCATTAATACATGCTTTACTATAGTAGAATCTTTTTCTAATACTACAGGCTTTTTATCAAAATGGAACACAACTATGGGAAAATACTCTCCAAGCTGACCCTTATCTTGACCTGCACCGGACAATTCTCCTACAGGTTCATTATTTACTATTGATGCTCTGAGGGGGAGTGACGTGTCACCCATTGCAATATCCGTGACTTGTAATGTCTGTGGTAGTACCGGTGTGACTCGAATCGACGCCAAGGTGCTAGCGGCAGGCACGTTAGAAGAAGCAGCAGGTGTGCTTGTCTCTTCTTGTTGAGCATATACATCTTCGGTACCGGGCAAATAAAAAATCGAGACCGATGACGGGATTAGCAGGAGTAGAGAAATAAATACGGATAAGGTAAGATAATGAATTCCTTTTGGATGTCCATAGCCACTTATCTTTCTGGTTATACTGTTTGTTTCCACATAGATATTTGTGCTAAGAGATTTATAGAGTTATTAATTGGATTTCTCTCCCATATATTTCTAGACGAAAATACTAAAGGATTTCCTATGTTTACTAAAATGCATAAAACGCAGTGGTAGTATTATTATTTCTCCATCATTCATTCCAGAAAGTGCAGAGATATCATATCCCAAATAACGAAGTACAGGAGCCAATAATTGACTACTACAACATCTACTTTTCCTTTTTAGCCTCCTCCCCACCATATCTACTTATTTCTTCAAAATATCAACAGATAATGCCATTACCATGTAATACTTGTCCTGATAAATTGTGTCGAAATATTTGTTGAGCAATGGTTGTCTATCCAACCAGTAATGGGC
>JALZGI010000158.1 GCA_030861105.1 Thermoproteota archaeon | reverse complement strand
ATCCGGATGAGATCAGTAAGATATTACAAACATTTCTTTCAACAACTTAGTTTATTATTATTCAGCTCAATGTGAATCAAAATGTAATTGATTTGGTAATGATTGTGATTGTTTGTTATACTGATCTATATTATATCTATTTTAACTATTGTGACAGATATTTTTCCTTATAATACAAATACAATACCAGATTGGACTTTCATCTCATACAAAATTCTACGGGTTCGGTGGTATCCGTTGTGCTAGCACTTCTAAAATAGAATTCTGCTGCATTATGCTATAATCAGGTCAACTTTAAAGTTTTCTATCACTCTATTTTTGGGTATCAATGCGTACTTGATTATCATATAAGCTAGAACATCCTTATTTTAGTTTTCAAGTGGTCTTCCTTTGAATAAAATCACAATACCCGAGATAGAATTTCATTTGACAAAGCGTCTTAGAATTATTCATGTTCATATACTGACTATATATTTTTGATTTTGTAAGATAATATTATTATAATTACAATTTTTAATATATCAGAGAAAAATTATTCATAACTCTTATATATTATATATAAAATTTAATAGAAAAATGTTAGAAATATCCTTTAGAAATATGAAGAGAAAAAAAATCAAAGGAATTCTAGCACCGACGTCTATGGCAGTACTACTTTTGTTAGCAAGTACTATCGTTGCTGCTAATCTATCACTTCAAGCGGTATATGCACAAGGAAGTTTCTTTAAAGACCCAAAGAACATAAGCGAAACTAATGTGGAATCATCTTTTGAGGCTGTCAGAGGTAAAAATATTGCAACGTCTGGAAAGTATGTGTATGTTACATGGCGTGAAGATGTTCCTGGAAACCCCGAGATATATTTCACAAGAAGCACGGATGGTGGTAAAACTTTTGAAAAACCAGAGAGTATAAGCGGAAATGTCGTGATGCCAGCTAATTCGCAGATAGCTGCATATGGAAAAAATGTGTATGTTGTATTCCAGGGCACTAGCCCCGCAGGAGATGTTGAAATATTCTTAGCAAGAAGTACTGATAGGGGAGAGGATTTTGATAGACCAAAGAACATAAGCAATGAACCAGGCGCATCAGAGATACCAAATATCGATGTATTTGAAGACAATGTGTTTGTGGTCTGGGAACAAGAGATCCCAGGTGCTCCAGTATTTACATTCGATATATTTGTTACAGGAAGCAATAATGGTGGAGATGACTTTGATGAACCTAAACCAAAGAACATAAGCAATAACCCAGGAGAATCCAGAAATGCACAGGTATCTGTATCTGAAGACACTGCGTATGTAGTATGGGAAGATGATCAAGGTATAGGAGGAATGCTCGACATATTCTTCAACCGGGGTAAAGACTGAAATAGTTTCTTAATAGAAAAGACCCTGACAATCCCCAATTTTTTATTTTATTTCAATCTGCTACATTACTACCAACTCTTTATTGACTTACATCATTTGACAACCAGCGACATAATATTACCACTTAATAGTAACAATACTATTGTTAGAGAGAATCTGATTGAGTAGCGAAGTTAATCCATTCTTTTCTATTGGAATAATATGCTTCCATTTTAGAAAATCCCATGCACCCACACGAATTCCTGAAGAAGCCATTGTACAGACAATAGCCTTTATTCTTCTATCAGGATATTCAGTTATTTTCTGGATTTCTTCCAATGTAGGTGCTCTATCGTCTGCAAATTTTCTAACTCTAGGAATACCTCTGCTTATCTTCTTCCATGAAATAGGAATATCTGCCATATCACAGAATAATTTAATGGCCTGAAAGTAATTCTTATTTGTACCAGCGCTTATTTCCTTTCTTTCTATCCTTTCCTTCTGCTTCTGAAGGTATTGGACAATGCTGTTAAAGGCCCATCCATTATCATATTTTGCCTTTTCGCAGAAGGCTTTTGAACGCTCCGTCATGGGTCCGGCAGGGATACCAATAAAATCAAAAAACATCTTCAATCTCCCAGTACATTTCTCCCTAGTCTTAGGCGATCTCATTGCAAATAGGAACATTGAATATGGGTCTATTGACGATTCTTTTATTCCACCTCTTACTTCTAACACACTTATTTTTCTCTCCTTTTTATTCACATGGAATCCTAATAAAAGAGTGATAACACAGCGGGTTCGGTGGGATCCATGACGATATCGGTGCTAAAAGTAGGTTCCTAATATAAAATATATATCTTAAGCTTTAAAGGTTTTTACAATTCATAAAATGACTCATTTTGTTTTATATTTTAAGATTAAACAAGAAGAATTAATGAGGACCTAAATAGAGCGACAAGGTTGAAGTAGATTATTTCTGTTAGAGATCTAACCTTCTATATTTTATCCTAAAAAAGGGTTTGCATTTCTAAATCTTTATTTTTTACCTACATATATGGAAATTTATGGAAAAAATTACAAGATCTGGTGAAAGAGCCGGTAAACAGAAATCTCCAGAGAAAGTCGAGATGATAATTCGCACTAAGAGTATCCATGCTGGAATGGGCCATGAGGTCATGGCACATCGACGTAGCTTCCTACTTAACCTTCCAGCTGAGGATATTGTAACCAGGTATTCAATAATCGAACGCAAGAATCAGTCTAAAATGACTAACGAAGAAAAAGCTCGATTTCTAAACGGTATTCAAACTCTAATAAACAACGGACAATATGGACCTCATGTATCTCATCATGGGGATATGAGTCACAATATGCATGGAAGTATGGGACCAATAGGTGTACAGCGATTCTTACCTTGGCATCGAGTGTACCTATTTGAACTCGAACAATTGCTGCAAGTATTCGATCCAGAGATCTTTATACCCTATTGGGATTGGTCAGTAGATAGATCTATTCCTTACTGGTTGCAAAACTTTACTCCCACAGTGATAGTAGATGGACTTCCACGTACTGTAACAAGGG
>JALZGI010000152.1 GCA_030861105.1 Thermoproteota archaeon | reverse complement strand
TTACTGACCAGTGCATAAATAACTAAAGTCTTGACGGCTTCAAACCCACCTACCTCAAGGCTTCCGGACTATGAGGTTTAGAAAGTTATGCACGGGTCAGTAAATGTTCAAAGGTTTTATGCTCATTTTTTATGACTCATCCTCAAGTCTCATTCCGCAGCGCTTATAAATTACAGGCACAGAACTGCCCCGAAAGGTAATGCGCCTTCTAGCTAAATCGGCAGTGCGAATATGTCGATCATGAAGAAGTAGAGGAACCAACTGTTGAGACGGCGAAGATATTTCGAAAGCAGGATGATTCTGTATGGTATCTGCACCAGCCTGCAGTTGCTCAATAATACGCCCTAGGTGACCTACACTCTTCTTCATCTCTACAATATTCCAAATAGGAATAGAGGAGCCCCCACGCTCATAGAGCACAATGAAGTCGGGCTTCTTCTTTCCCCTAGGGAAAGAGCCACACTTATCGCAATCAATGGATAAAACTCCCTGCGATGGGAGTACTAATAGACACTGCCCCCTTTTGCACTGCGAGGTAATGCATGCCGGCTGACAAGATTCATGCATAGTCCGCAATTTTATAATTGATCGCCTAGAAACGTTCATCTTAGTCTCTTGCGCGATCTCCCAGCTGGTTGCAAAGAGAGCCGGTAAGTCTCATCACCAATAGCCTCGGCTACTTTGACAAATTCCTCCTCTGATATACCAAAGCCAGCCTCGATAGGTATTGGTTTAACGTAAGTGCCATCTCCATCAATATCAAACAAATAAGCACTTATGTCATCATGCCTCAAGAGGTCATCTTCTGTGAAACCTAACTTCGCTCTAACCTTAGGGTCTGCCTCCGAAGCTAAGAGATGGTTACTCACTTGATGAAGGATTAAAGGACTATGGGTAGTACATAAAATTCGTACCCCGGCTCGAAGTAACCGCACCAATACTCTCGCTATTCTCCGCTGGTTCTCGGGGTGCAGATGCGCTTCGGGCTCATCTATAATTAGGAGGTCTCCAGAACTAAGAAGATGTTTAATCCAAAGATCCAAGGGAGCCAATTCACCTACCATGGAAGAAACACGTTGGAGAGGCAACTGAAGAGAGCCGGACTTATAGACCATTAAAGGCCGTTCCTGCCTTGCCCCCTGAAGAGAAATTTCCCCTCGGAAGATCTGGCCTTCAAGAATCTCCAGGGCTGCACGCATCCTCGGCGCTTCCCGTCTTTCTGGACGAGGAAGCAGCCTTTCCCAAAGGACTTGGAGAAAGTCCCCCGCCACTCCTGTAAGGGGTGGCACGTCAATCCTCTCGAGGCCCAAGCGTCGCCGCACGATCTGGACAGCCATAGATGCAAAAACCTGCCAACCCTGTAGAATACCCGAGCGGGCCGATGGTAGATAATATGCTTCCCGAGTGAAAATGCCGTTCGCTTCTAACAATTGTGTCCAGAGCATCTCCTGTAAACTTGTTGCTAGCACCCACTCCCAGTCTCTTCCCATTTGCGTACGCATAGGGAGGTTTCTCATTATCTGAGAAAGCGGGGTGCGAAAATCTGCCAAATTAAGACTAGCCCATTGTAAACGAGTACTTTCCTCTCCAGAACCCAGATCAAGGCGTAAAAAAGGTGGACTTTCATTCCACTCATTTAAACGAATGGAAAGAGTTCCCAGAAGATCCTCATTATGGATCAGAGCATGTAAATCCTCACACCCATAGTAGTCTCGGATGGTCTCATCCAAATCCACTTTTAATGCGGAAAGGTGTTTCTCTAAACTTTCCTTAAGGACTTGCTGGACATTCGCAGGGAGATTAACAAACACTAAATTTTCTCGCCTTGCCTCTTTCGCCGAAATACCTGATTCGAAAAAGTTTACTAGTTCACCACTGAATTCACCAAAATCAAGTTCATTGCTTGGACGTATTCTATATAACGTCTGACGGAAAGGAAATGATCGATGAAATCTGCCATACAGTGTTTTCAATAAAGTATAAACCAGGAGAGCTAAATATGATTTACCGCTATTGTTAGCACCAATAAAGATAGTTAAAGGTTTCAGCTCAAATTCTCCGCTCCTTATGGGTCCGAAGTTCTCTACAGAAATTTTCAAATGCCTTTGCTTTATCATTGCATCCGCCTCGTCATTGTATTCAATTAAAATGCTTGAAAGGTGTATTATACTATCACTGCTAACGAAACCCGTATATTTAGCTCTACATGCATCGCAACATATTCACTACTCTAAATTGAGCTAGGTCCTCATTACCACATTCGCCTCTGCATGGTAAACCATGAGGTAGGACCATCCTGTATGTGTACCTCAGTTCATTAAATATTTAAGCAACCTGTGGCTTGCCGTACTTCGCAAACAATAGGTTCAATGCCTCAGCAATGAGAGCCGGACCCTTGTCTTTCCCACTGACTCCTTCGACCTCCACTTTCAGTAGGTCAAACTGACGTGCAGCCTCTGGTTTAATGCGGAATCCCTTGGTGATCAGCGCCGAGGCCTTCCCCTGCCGTTCTTGCCGACGCGGCGCCGGCGCGTCTTCCGAGGCCAGCGGTTTCTCAACATTCACCTGAAATCTGGACAAATCCCCTGCTTTTGCCATACCAACCCCTTACGTCACTTGCTTCACAATCCATTTCCATGATTGGGTAATATCCGCGGCCGCCTTCCCTCCGGGCTCAAGCTCCACCACTGCCCGCCCATCGGTGAACGCATCCGCCAGCGCCGCTCTGCGCATGACCTGCGCAGGGCAGACCGGCAGGCCGTATTGCTGAAGGACTGCCATCGCCTTGTGGTTAATGCTTGATCCCGGCCGCCCCTTGTTCAGGACGATAACTCCAGGTGTCTTCGTCTCTTGTAAGATATGGATGGTGGCGCCGATCGCTTCCAGGTCAGGCGCCGAAGGCCCGCAGGGAATCACCACCAGATCTGAGAGCTTGGCCGCTTCCCGGCAGGGTGCTTCCACATGCGGCGGTGTGTCGATGAGCACGAACCCCATCCCGCTGTCGTCGCAGGCATTCAGCGCGTCCTGCAAATCCCCGGCACTGGCCACCAACATCGCCGGCGTCTGCTTCCCCAGCAGCAACCGCCGCTTGGACCATTTGACAGACGTTTGCTGCGGGTCCATATCGATGACCGCCACCTTGCCTCTCCCCTGCCGCTCGGCTTCGACCGCCCAATGCAGGGTCAAGGTGCTTTTGCCCGCTCCGCCTTTGCGCGCCAGGACACCGATGGTTTTCATATATTTCAATGTTTATATGTTTATACGTTTTAACCTTTAAAACTTCGTTGAGATACACCAGTCTTAAACATATGCATATTAATACATTTAAATATCCGTCGCACTACATTTTTGCACTCCCCTGAAACACATGGCGCTAAGAGCCCTAGAATCGCCAAGAACCATCGGAAAACTGAGAGATGACCAAATCTATCACGAGTGGCAAAAAACCACGTCCTGCCGGCGCACAGGGACCTACAACAGGTAAGAACACCTTCTCAGGGTCAGTCCTCGTCACGACCATCTCTTGAGGGTTTTCAGTTGAGCATTGCTGGGGGTCACAGCTTATCTGTGGCCCGGAGGCAAAGCGGCCGCCGGCAGGTAGCTTACGCGTATGACGGGTCACTATTCCTAATGAACTTCCCTTGATGGCGAATGTATGTCCACCCTCCAGAAAAAGGATAAAATATCATGAAATAGCTCCATGTTAAAAGCGCGAGTATTTTACCTGCATACTGGGGTCGCAGATACCCCCTTGCGCAGCAGCGAGGATGGCGGTTAAATAGGGCAGTATAGATAATGATGTTGATTGTTCCTTTAAAGATTAAATTGCATGCGTTGACAACCAACATGCTGCTTGTTAACAAACCTCGCCACGACACCCTGGCTCTTCGTCAGTTTTGGTGCACACGAGAGGGTCTTCTGCCCGCTATGCTTGGGATCAGCTCGAAATAGACCTGCTGGAGGCTCCTCAGACACCTGCTATCCCTGTATCCCGCTCCACCGGCCTGGCGCCTCAGCCAGCTCGCCTCCCCGCGTCACCAAAAGTGACGATGAC
>JALZGI010000151.1 GCA_030861105.1 Thermoproteota archaeon | reverse complement strand
TTGTTATATAGGCTGTCGTACATCTCGTCTGCATCACCTCCTGGCAAATCAACTCTGCCGCAGCCTCCAACAAAAAGAGTGTCGCCGGTCAAGATAAATTCGTCATCTATCATAAGGCAAATGCTTTCTTTGGAATGGCCAGGAGTATGCAACACCTTAATCGTAGACTCCCCCAACTTAATATGCTCGCCATCAGAAACAGAGATTTGATTACCTCTTAGACCAGACTGTATATGTTGTACTATTGGCGCCCCTGTACGAGTTGAAACTTCGTTGTTGCCTAAGACGTGGTCAAAATGATTATGGGTATTGAGGATCATTTCTACATGCCATTTATTCTTATCCAAGGTTTCGTATATCCTGTGAAGATCCCATGATGGATCGACCACGACCGCGACCTTTTTGTTATCATCCGCGATGATGTATGTAAAATTGGCCATCTGGCCTACTTCCAGCTGTACAAGGGTTGAGGTCATTTTTCGATAACACCCTCTTCAGCTTCGGGGGGTATACCTATCGCTTCTGTGTATATATCTCCAGTGTATTTTTTGCCAACGTATATTCCTCTTTTCGCCCTATGAAACGTTACAGTCGCATTTGCCTTTATGCATTTATTTGAAGGCCTACCAGTGTCGGGATCGAGCCCCGATGGAATATCAATAGCCAATACAAATGCGTTGGATTGGCTGATCTTATCAAATGCTGAAGAGTATGGTTCCTTGATGCTTCCCTTGACCCCCGTACCAATTATGCCGTCCATAATTATGTCTGCTTCCCGTATTGCAACTTCAATTGCAGGATTCAAAACCCGTGACGAACGACTTGTCATTAAAATCTTCCTTATTGACCCCATTTTGCTTATAATTCTCCAATTTGTCTTTGCCTCATGTGTATGGATTTTTCTAGGCGATGTCAAGAGAATGGCTGTTATGTTGTTCGCATGGTATGCGGCCAGGTGTCGACATGCGACAAACGCATCGCCACCGTTATTTCCACTACCGCAGACAGCAACGATTTTCTTGTTTTTTAGAGACTTACCAAATCTCTGAACCAATAGGTCAGCAGTTCCATGACCTGCATTTTCCATCATCAATAGTCTTTTCATTCCCAAACCTTCGTGTCCGTTCTCTTCTATCTTATACATTTGGTTAGACGTAATGCCTTTGACAATCATTTGGATTTATCTGATTTAGCAGGGTGATAATGACTCAAGTCCTTTATTTATTATGTTCACTTATTATTGGATAATAAACTGTTGGGTGTGTTTTTGATAATGTTTCCAAATGTCAGTAGCCAGACAATGTTTCCAAATGTCAGTATATAGACTACAGGAATTGCTGCACGAACTTAATGCAAAGCTAAAGGAAGCCGAGGAAAGATGAGAAGGCTACTTAATGGACCACGAGATTTAATGTCGTTATTGTCACTATGTAGCAAATCTATTGTTGACCCACACTACTGAAAGAACCATGAATTAAGGGAAAATTACGTAGGGCATGTGAGATGCTCGGTGAGCTTCACTGTCACTCTGGATATGATCTGCAAAAAGTACGTCTTAGTTCCAGAACAAGAATTCGTGAAAGCGTCTGTATTGATGTCAGTAGTTGAAAATTCAGAAATCGCTGGTGCAGCTGAACTTGAGGTGTCAGGTCCAGCATATGTTATGGGGTTACTCGATTTGTTGGAGAATGCAAGAGAAGAGCCTACGACCAGATAAGTAAGGGAATCTTCTAAGTAGCACGGGAGCTTTTTAGTTTTAAGGTGGATTGCAAAATATGACAATCTGATTTGAGGTCTCAAAGGAAAGCTAGATGTTGCAAAAATGTAATTGAGGACCTAAGGATACCGATAACAGAGGAATCAAGACGACAGGGCTTAATGGAGGCAGTGGAACCTCTGGAAAGCGCCTTGAGGATACTTGAATTATTAAAATCGTTTCTTAGTGTTTATTTGCGACTTTATAAGAATGGAACACCTTTACAACTTTGCTATCGGAATCTTGAATAGGCATCATTAAGATAGTGCATCAAAGTCTTGTGCCATACTTCAAAGCCCTCGGGAGTAGATGGATAAGTGTGGTAGTGTTCAACCAATTTCTTATTCATACTGGCAGTAAACCTCAGGTTATCAGCTAATTGTCTGTTAAATGACCCTCTAATGATCATTGTCATTTTGTCAAGAGAGCTAAATTCCGGATGCTGTCCATCTGTTATATTATCAATATCCATCTTCGAGAGAAAATGCTTCATGCCATAGTCGATATCTTCATTTGACAGAGTCTGCAACATCCTGCGAAAAACCTCAAGACCAGCAGTCTTGTAGCCATAATCATTAACGTAATCAACGTTGTACTGCCATAATCCATTTTGCGTCAAGTCGCCTGCTTCTACTGCCTCCACTGCATCCTTTCCGGCTATCGTAGCAGCGATAATAGCAGGTCCTATCCCTCCAGCATCTAGTGGTTTTGGCATCCATGCAGAATCGCCCACCAGCATAAGCCCATTTGCCACCAGGCAATCATTCTGTCTTCTTACGGAGACCTGCCACGTACCCCAGCCATTTCCCTCGTCCCTTTCATCTCGAGCTATCTCAGGATTTGATATCACCGGATTACTGTTCACGTAATCATCGATAAGAGACTTGACGTCATGGCGAACTTTGTCCCTTGCGTTGTGAGCCGCTAAAGCTTTCTGCTGTACGCCAAGTCCTATATTGACCTTATTTTCTCCTTTCGGAAAAACCCAAGCATAACCCCCTGGGGCAACCCTCTGATCCAGGTGAATGATACAGTAGCTTGGATCGAAATATGACTTATCTCCCGAAGCACGTTCAAATTTGTAGATATACCTGCCAGTTGCTTCTAGATCAGCGCGATCGATCCTCTTTTGAATAAACGACCTTATGGGAAGATTTGTCCTTAGAACGGAGGCTACTCCTGTGGCATCTATCACAAGTTTAGAAGTCTTTCTAAAAACTTGATTTGACAACAAGTCTTCCCCAAGCACGCCTACTACCATATCGTTGTCGACTAGCAATGAGCGCAGTGCTATGTTGCCTTTTACCTGGATTCCAAGTTTCATGGCGTCTTGAAGCTGTTTCTGGGGAAGCAACTTGCGGTTTAGCAGATAGCCTTCTCCGTCGAAGGAGATAGCGGATTCGTGGTTAGGTGAATAAGCTACAACGCCCTTGACGGGATGTTCAATTTCAGGTCGTCCCCACCTTAGCCCTATTCTTTCTGACATGTAGTCCACCGATTTCTTTCCAACAGCATCGCCACAAATCCAACCCGTCATAGTTTTCTTTCCCATAGTTGAGAGAGGGTTCCTATCGACTACGAGTATCCGCATTTTTTGGTTTGAGTAATATGCAGCAGATGCAGCGACAATAAGACCTGCCAGCCCTCCACCTGCCACAATAAGATCGTAATCGCGCTCGTTCAAATACACAGTAGGAAAAACTGTTGGGAGTATATGATTTTATTGCATCATTTTTTACTGGTATTCTCTTCGACTAGCGCTAGTTCGTTATTTCTATGGGTTTTCATTCTAGCACCATAGACCTCTGTTTTTTGATGATTAATATTCATATAGATCGCAATAACGATCATTAAATACTCAAACCGCATAAAACCCCTTATAAAGAAAACACAATGGCGTCTGTTGCTCCCCCTCCCGCTTCCTCAAACACCTCCTCTATGGCATATCGGAACTTTGTCCGAACCTGCAAGTCTCCTGATACCCGAAAGATCTACGTTGCCATTTATGTAAATTGTGGACAATTTGGATGTGTAGATACACCTACTATATAGATGGTGCTAGTATTTAAGTATATCGTGCCTAACCAGCACGACTGATGCCTAACCCCTTGAAACTCTTATTATGTTTATTGAGCCAGTGAGCTCTACCTTAACACCAGGAATACGTGCGTCGACCTAGGAGGGGGACTTTCGTGCTTGCGCTCGATATTCTGCCCAAATCTCTCCTAGCTCTACCATTTGATTTTGAATAATCAAACAAATGCTAACCTAACCATGTTTGAAAACCTTTATTTTGTTTATTGAGGAGAAATTTATAGCTGGATCAAGTTCGTCTAGCGCCTAGGAGGGGGATATCCTGACATGAGAGTCCGGTTAATATTCATAAATCCCCTCCTAGTTAGACTCCTAATTATTGGTGTTTTAAAAGGAAAAGTATTCACAAACCGCCCAATATCCTTATATCAACCCTTCATTGGTTACAGATATGAGTATTAACCAATTCTCGGGACTCTACATTGTGACTGTGATGGCCGTTTTTGCATTGACAGTCACAGCAACAATCTCTGTCACCCCTACAGCAATCGCTTAGAATATGACGGGTGCCGGAAATATGACGGGCGGAGGGACTAACATGACTGATATGAATGCAACAGGCAGCATATCACAAGTAGCCCCCGAATCAGAACAAGAGGGAGAAGGCGAAACAGATACGTCCTTCAATATAGGTGGCGATGGGGGAAATACTGGCTCTGACGGAGAAGTAGAAAACAAGCCAGGAGAAGGACCAAGACTTGACTTCGGGGATAACCAGCAGGGAAATAGTGACTCTGACGAAGATGATGACGACAACTGATAGAAGTTAGCCAAACACCCTGTCCTCAGACATTCGAGTGAACTGTCCGCAGCCATTACCCACTTTTATTTAAGCATAATATTATATTCCGTATTCATGCGGCCAAAGTAATCAAACACGGACACGGCCGAATAACGATTGTAAAATTATTATTAACAATCTGACCGCAGTTGGAATATCTATTGCATAACAAGTAACAAGTCACATTCTTGACAAATATATCCTAACTTATCAAAGTCTGAAGATAATGTCATGATGTCAGAGCAGCGGGGACATTCTATTTCCTGGTCAATATTTTTTGTTATTTGGTCTTCATTCTCATTTTCGTTTTCCTCTTCCTTTTGTAAGTCACCGTCTACTTCGGGAGGTTGTAACTTTGTGTTCATTGTCAATCATAATTCTATCATGCTACTTATACCAGCGAATACTCTGGGGAGAGGGGGGCAGTTCGCATAGGACGGTATGGTACCGTACCCATTTTGGGATAGGTATTCTTAGAACCAAGCAGCTCAGAGGATCACACTGGACCGTATCGCAAAAACTAATACACTAGAGAAACAACATTTTAGAACCGATCTGCTAACTCAACCAGCACATCACCATGACATTTCTCAGGTTTGCACCAACAACCCAATGTTTTATCTTTTAATTCTACTGGAATCAATTTCAAAAGGTCAGGTTTATTTAAAATATATTCTCTGTATTGACGTATTACTCTTTCTCTTGATCCAGGTATTTCTTTTCCTTTCCCATCTTTTTCAATCGTAAATGGATTATGCCATTTTGACTTAAATGGAATTTGAAATCTAACATTTCTACCAATGTAGACATAGGGGTTAGTTGGGGGATTAGTCCAGTGTTTACTATATGGTTTGTAATCTCTTACATTAACAATTCTAGTAGTCATTTCAATTCATTTTCTTCTTAAATTATTTTTATCCTTTTTTGCCCAACTTGCAAAGAAAGGGACTATCCGATTCACTTCATACCACACTACGGAGAAGGAATGAGAGATAAGGAAAGGTATAGCGACTCATTAACACATATACACAATATTCTTATGCTTCGATGAAGGTTGAATCTTAGCCTAATCGGTATTCAACTTCGCGACTAGGAGGGCAAAATAGGCATAATAATAACAAAATCTCTCCTAGTCTCGCAGTTTTTTCGCTGTTAGACCAGGGATATTTGAAACCTTTATTTTATTTATTGAGCAAAAAATTTTTGCCCAGAACAAGTCCATCTATCGTCTAGGGGGGATTTCACACGCAGGTCTTTGTCATGTCAGTATGAAGCCCCTCCTAGTTAGACCAAAAATTGTAGTCTCAAACATAATCATTAGTGTTTTAAAAGTGAAAGAAAGACCCACGAAATGTAATTAATAAATTGAATGTTGAAGAATAACTTTTAATGTCATCGTCTACAAGCCAATTCAGATGCGAAGAATGCGGAGAGACATTTGGTTCTCTAGCGGAACTCCAAGCGCACAGCAATACACAACATGTAGGAACTGCTTGAAGATATAATCGAATTATCTCGAATGGTCA
>JALZGI010000238.1 GCA_030861105.1 Thermoproteota archaeon | reverse complement strand
AGAGGGGCATACAATATTGTAGTTGATGGAAATGAATATTACAACAATATCAAATACGCTTTGGATCCTCATAGTGGAACTCATGATATGAGGATTACAAATAATTACCTTCATCACAATCCAATAGGAGCAATCTGTTCGGATAGATGTTATAACATACTCATTGAAGGGAATCTGGTAGAGTACAATACAGACCATGGGATATTCTTCTCAAGAAATATGTATGATTCAATTGCAAGAAATAACCATATCTCAAATACTCCTTCTGGAATAACAGTATCAGAGTCACCAAATAACCAGATTTATAACAATACAATTGAAGGAGCAACCCGATCAGGAATACGTTTGTTTAATCCTGAACTACCAGATGATGGCTTGACAGAGGGTAATATAGTCTATAATAATGTCATATCTAACTCTGAGGATGGTATTAGTACAGCAAGAAGTCATGATAACATCTTGGAGGATAATATGTTCTCTAACATACAATCAAACGAATACAGCTTATCTGGAGATTCAAGTATAATAATAAGAGGACAACAATTTGATAATACCCTAATAACAGCAGAAGGCTCTGCAACAGCAAATCTTGTAGAGATTGTAGGTTCAGGAACAATAGAAGTGACAGAAGGAGAAGAAGAAGAGGATGATGATGGGGGTGGTGGAGATGATGAGGAAGGTGAAGGGAACTTGTATAATACAGACAATGAATCGTTTAGGAGGACATTGAGCAATGGTGACAGTATTACCGTCAACTCATCATAATGAGCAAAAACGTGTAGAAAATTGTAAGCAAGCTAGTATTGAACGAATAAGGAAGAGAATGGTTCTCACTCTCACTGTAATTTGAGAAAAAGTAGAACCCTTATCTACAATTGAGAAATATTAGTGATCACGAAGAAAAGTAAAAGTAAAAAAATAAAGTGGCAAATACGCGTTTACTACCTTGATAGCTGCAACTGTGACTGGGGCTGCCCGTGTCAATTTAATGCCAAGCCAACACATGGTAATTGTGAAGGTGTTGGCGGAATCCACATAATAGAAGGGAATTATGGAGACATTAAGGTGAATGGCCTTAATATGGCCTGGATGGCTTCTTGGCCCAGACCAATACATGAAGGCGATGGAAAGGGTTCCTTCTACATTGATAGGCGTGCCAATGAAGGGCAATTCTATGCATTATCAAGAATACTGACGGGAAGGGCTGGAGGTGGCCCCTTTGTTATATATGGTAGTGTTATGGATGTAATGGAAGAGCCAAAGCGTGCTCGCATTACCTTTCAGTCCAAGGGATTGAGAAGTAGAGTAAACATAGTACTAGACGAAGACGATAAAACTGTTGTTGGAGAAGCATGGCTTGAACCAATGACAAATCCAGTTACAGGGAAAGTTCATAGGGCAATAATTGAACTACCTGAAGGATTCGAAGCTACAAGAATGGATATGTCTTCAACAAAGACAGTAATGGCAAATGATGCATTGCTCAAGTTTCAATATGCTGGTACTTATGGCAGTTTTCAGGAAACTATTTGGAAGGGTATTGATAAATAAAAAAATTGCTGCTGCATTAAAGTGCAGTCGAAGACGAATATTGTCCCTGCACTCATGGTCTCTATTTGAGTCTTGTTAGGAAACTAGCATGTAATGTGACCACTGAGAATTTGAACAAGTAGCTGTGCCATATTCGACATAAATTGGTAGATGGTCTAAGCTATTATTATTATTATTACAATAGTAATGCATTTAAAACAACTGATCATGATTTACCACATTATAGATGGTCAGGGTCAAAACATCCAAGACGGTGCATGCATCACAGGACAAGATATACTCTCTTATCACTGATTTTGAGAAGCTTCCTTTAAGGTTTCCAAACAGATACCGCTCTTTAAAAATCACAGAAAGATCTGAAAATTCAGTAACCGTTGAAGAGGATGTAATGGTCGCGGGAAGGGAAATACATCAGATTACAAGGCATACATTTGAGCCAAAGCGCTTCCTTCGAAGTGAAGTAATCAATGGAGACACAAAAGGAACAATAGTTGAAATAACACTTGACTCAAAAGAAGATTCCGGCTCTGCAAATACAACAGTCTCAGTTGATGCTGACTTAAAGCTGGGCAAGCTTGGAAGCGTATTTGGAGTCTTTGCAAAGGGCAAGATAAAGGGAGGGCTTGAGC
>JALZGI010000142.1 GCA_030861105.1 Thermoproteota archaeon | reverse complement strand
CTGTAACGTTCACGATACTTTGGTGAGCTGGAATCACATAAATTATCTGGGTAATACTGATCCATGATATTGATTGGAACTTCTGGCATATTTCTAGCAATCCAGTCTAGGACTGGTTTGGTACAGCATTCCAAATGGTTTGGCATTATCAGATGGCGTATGACAAAATCTTCTCCCCATTCATGAATAAGTCTAAGATTGTTGGTTACTGTATCCCAGTACCAAGGGGTTCTAGACAAATCTAAAGCACATTTACCAGGGCCAAACTTGAAGTCTGGAAGCCATGCATCCATGAGTGAACGGAGAATACACATTGTCTCCTTACTCATAAAGAAGTTTGAATTCCAGAGCTGAGGGCTATTGAAGAGTTGTTTCTTGTAGAATGCATATTCTGAATTTATATGCCAAGTACTAAGGTGATTATTATCAGCCTTTACAGCTTTGATATAGTTAAGATCTTCTTCCTTGTTTTTGTTTATATTTGGTATCTTGAAGGAATCAAGAATGCTTATTGCTTGCACAATAGTATGTAGATGTATTGTCGGATCACCCCCGACCCAGTTTGTATTATGGCAGCCTTCCATTCTCAGCTGCCATATCATCAATGCTAATAGATTGGGTGTTATAGGAAAGCCATTATCCTTGTCCGTGCTTATATCTCCGTTCTGACAGAAAGAGCATCTCATATTACAACTTGTGAAGAATATCGTTCCCGATCCCATATTTCCTCTAAAAATAAGCTCCTCGCCACGGTGATGAAAGAAACTGCTTACTTTAGAAGTAGATTCTAACTGGCAGGTTCCGTGCTTACTCGTTTCTCTATCAACCTGACAATTCCAACGACAGAAGTTGCAATGTTTCAGCATCCGATTGACAAGCTCAACATTCAAATTCAGAAGTGAGGTTTTCTGCTGCCAAGCTAAGCTAAACGTTAGATCTATCTCTCCGGACCTAACACCTTTCCATGTTTTCAAAAACTGTTCCATGAGGTTACTGTGTTCTTCCCACAGCTCTTCCTCACTTGCAAGTTTTAGATCTGTAATATTACAAGATACAGATTTAGAAATTAGGTACTTGGCAGGCATGCGATTTATTGACACCTCAAAATACCATGGCAGCAGACCTTTGCTACCGTTTTTGAGTTGTTTCCATATATCTAGTAATTCAAACTTTCTAAAATCTTTATTAAGAGTCGAAAACGGATAAGAGGTGGTCACTGTAACTTACTATGAACTATCTGCTATTTCCCATATAATTGATACCAATGTCTTGGCAGTTTTTTGATAGACAGGATCAATTTGTGTATGTGCCTTTAGCATTGATGTAATAATAACAGGGGATGAAAGGTTATAGATCTATTGTTTGGTATTCTTCTGTCCCTAATTCTTCTGGCCGTTCTCCTTTACTATAATAGGGTGTATCTTGAAACTCATCTTCTAATAGGTTTCCTTTTGAAATGAAATCCTTACGCCATTCAATGATATCCTGAAATCCTGAAATTCATCATACCAACTATTAATATCGTATCCACCGCTGATGCTGAACGTGTATGCTGAAATACTTTCATCAAGGTGTTGTCTATTTATCCAATCATTTAAATCATTATTCCAGAAGCACATAATTCTTGCTTACCTTTTCTAGATAGATATATGATATGAACAAAAAGGAAAAGGTTATTTATCTTTTGATTTGCGATTTGTATGCAACTGCCAACTGCTACAACTACAACAGCTACTCCATGTCATCGTAGCCGCCATATCCTCCAGCTCCTCCGTATCCGCCATAACCACCAGCACCTGCTCCTGGTTGTGGTGCTCCAGCTCCTTTAGATTTAGAAGCGGCTATTACATTGTCAACACGTAATATCATAGATGCAGCTTCAGTAGCCGACTTGATAGTCTGTTCTTTTACTAACAATGGCTCGTAGATGTTTTTAGATACTAAATCAGCAACTTTACCTTCTAGCTCATCTATCCAACTCCATACAACAGTACAATAATCACAGACATTGTGTAGTATCAACCACTAAGCTTCTACTTCCATGTGTCCACAATTACATGTATATGTCCTATCCAAAGGTGTTACCTCAGACACTGAATCTCCCTCTTGGATTTCGTTTTAAATTTCATAACTCCACCACATCTAGGACATACCCTAGTTTTTGACATTGATAGATCATTAGAAATATTACATAAAGAATGTATCAATGTAGATCAACTATGTGAGTATTTCCAACTGCTATAAAGTCAAAAGACAAACCATCTAGATATAAGATAGCATTAGTCTACATAATCATATGTGGTATAGCAGTAATAGAGGAGTCATTGAAGAGAACCAATGAGCCCTTGGTATGCTACGTTAAGATATACCTATTGATAAGATGGCAACAATTTGGTAAACATTGGCCTCAATTTACTATATATTATCACAGTGGTCATTGGATTATCTCGACCCATTTAGATCTCCACTCAGGTAGTTTGAAAGGATCTGCATAATAATACGTTTCATGTGCGACCTTATCATCTCCGAACTCCATGACAGTTGCCACATAAACTGGACTCCCATCATAGGTAATAATTAACTCAGTTGTCCAGAGATTTCCTTCTCTCTGAACTCGCAGGATTTTAAAAGTAAGTTTATCGTGGGTAAAGTCACTCCTCTTCCTCTTCTACTTCTCCATCCCCAGGAAGTCCATCCTCTGCTAATCCAGTACCAGTTGCATTCAACGATATATCTACAAATTCAGGCCTAGCTGCAGGTGAATTATTTCCTGTTGTACATATGGGTTCTAGGGTTTTGACTGGCAATACGCATGCCTGATATTGCTCACCTGCGTTTACAGTAACATTTGGAAATGTCGCCACATATTCAATAATACCTCCTCCTGAGGCAGGATTTGGTTTAATAGTGTCTATATCTAGGAACTTGACCCTTGATGCTTCTCCATTATTTACAGCTACTATTGCAACCACATCGCCCTTTGATTTATCAACGCCAAATATTGTCATAATAACTCTAAAGGTGTCAGTTCCTTGTCCAGTCTCAGCTTGTATTGGATTTATCATGTGGCTGGCATAAAATAGTGACAAAACCCCTATCATTAGGGCAACTAAATATGGTTTAATCATTGAATTTAACCCTCATCATATATGGGTATTACACTAATATTAATGATATTAGTAGTAACGGGTATTGGAGGGCAGTGAATATCTATACCACAATACTGGTGGCCCCCGCCACAGGGTCGCCCAACGGCAACTTAGTCTCTCGTTACATATTTGATATAATATTAACAGAATTTAAGCATTATGTTACACCACCACCAATAGCATACAGCAAGATCTGAAATGCTTCTGTCTTTCTCTTGTGAGAAGATAGATGGAATCATGCACTTCAGCGATGAGGAGATTCGAAAAATTGGTGAGCTAATGGATAGGCTAAGGAAGAATGGAATCGTAAGAAGCATGAGCCGTCATATATATAACCTGCTTGTATATCTTTTTAGAGATTGCCCTATGAAGCAAAAAGCGAAAACAACCATCCTGAAGTCTCCTAATCACAAAAATTATGATAAAATAGGTGACACGTTTCGCCTTGATTCATTGGATATCAATATAATTAAAGAATTACTGACTGACTCTAATATCAAGACTGCAGATATCGCAGCTAGATACAAAATTCCTCTTTCTACCGTTCAAAGAAGAAGAGCGAGAATTGAGAACTTCATATTAGAGAAAAAATATCATTTAGACATTAACAAGAGAGATTGGAGGAGAGGAATGATACTAGCAAATGTCACAGAAGGAAAAGCAAAAGAGGTAGCAAAAATGATTCTCGAAAGATACAAAGATAATGTGATATCTTCGTCCACTAGAATCAACGATCAAAATAATGTCATCGCCGAGGTTATATATAATGACCCGTACGATTTGCATAATGTAATAGAGCAAATCAAGGGTAATCCTTATGTATCTGCAGTAACTTGGTCTGAATTAGTTGAAGTCGTTGGTAACAATAATGCTCCTCTTATTCGTGTTCTTTCCAAATAGAATATTCCCATAACCGATGGTATTAATATTAACGGCAATGGAATTATTCTTCTTTGAGTCATGAAGTAGGATGATGCATTACATCATCAATAATAGTAAGAATGGGCACAAGTTAGAACTTACTTCGATAGTGTACCATCAACATGGAATATCGTCCCATAAAAGGAATATTATACGATTCCCCTATTTGTAAAAAAAGGTTTATGCAGTATATAATATAGTTGGGTAAACATTTCATCTGCCAGGCTACAACTGGGTTAAATACTATGTAGCACTTACATAAATAGTGACAATTAGTCCTAAGGCTGAAGAAAGGATCCTAACCAAAGGAAGGTTGAGTGGACTTGATGGCAAATCGAGTCCAGATTTTGACAGTAATGATGGTATTGATATACTTGATATTGCAGATGGCTTGAAAGAATTGCTGAGAAGAAACAAATTGACATTCGATACATTGGTTTCCTTGGCTCCATCTGAATTGGCAGACATTGTAGGCATAGATGGATATGTGGCCAAAATCATATGTGATTGTGCTAAGAAGAATGTTTCCCTTTGATTCAAACGACTTAGTATTTACTCAAGGGTAGCAATTCAACTTTATAACATGTGTCAAGTACATTGGACTCCCGAATAATAAACTCAAATAATACTCGTTATCCTGTTATTAGGGACATAATAAGATTTCAAAATGGTTGCTGTAGATTCTGTAGAAATAAGTTTTATCTGGAAGACACAATAATATCGAGAAAAGGCCATCCGAGAAAATACTGCCATGAATATTGTGCTCAAGTATTACATATGATAACCTGATTGGCTCGATATAAGATTTAACAAATTATGATCCCGAATATAATTAGATTAGAAATCATTAGCAAGTACTTGATCAAAAATGATTAGCAAAAAGGATATTCCATACCATCGCTGTTCAATATATCTAGAAGCAGTTTTTGTTGTGCAAATTCTAGAAACATGTATTTCTCTCGCAACAATAAGCGATCTTATCTACAAAATAAAAAGCATGACACCTTCTCTATCTGTCTATGGTTTGAAAAAAAATTTGTTTTTCTTAATCGATTATAATCTTATAATATACCATGGGCAAAATCAGGCTTTTGTTATCACAGGTAAAGGATCATACTTGTTATATATGATAAAAAAGAAGAAAAGGACTTCAAAGAAAAATATCAAGGATATTATGATTACATTGGAATAATTACTTAGATATGCATTGACAGTATTATGTGAGCCAAATCTAGCTTTTCTTCTAAGGGTTTAGATATATAAGCCTGCCGCGATGTTTTTATCAACAAATACAGTTGTTATATACTATATATTAATACTTCATATAGGGAGGACGTAATCGAATTAATAAAGACGATATGTGTGAATTAGAAATCCAAGGCGCGGAGATCACTAGATGCTTGAATCTTGACGATAGTCGTCAATCTTGAGCTTAGCGCCATTATTGTTTGCTGATGTCGCTTCAAATTAATCTATTAAGGCGCTCTTTATATTTGCTAATTAACATATATTTCATCAATCAATAGAGTATCGGTCTCATCACTATGGAGCAATTCGTGATATACTTGTAAACCCCATCCTACTAGAACGTTGGTAATACTTGAGTGATCATAATTTCTGGCGATTTCATTTTTCCTTAATTTATCTGTTAGATTATCAATTTTTTGGATTTCATCTTCGCTAAAATGCATAGTTGAGAGGCCCATGAGTAAATCATAGTACATCAATAGATCAGAGCGAATAACAGATAATACTACAATAGAATGGAAAAGTTTCCGTATTAATGTAAAGTCATCCTCTGTTTCCTTCGTATGACAATTATGTCTCAATGCTTGCTCGGAGTTTTTGTAATGATAATTATCCTGACATCCTTTTTGTTTTGTGATTTTTGACGATAGTCCTATTATTTTGTCTGTATGCCTATCAGAAAGCGATAAGAGAACTTTTAGGTCCTGGTATGCATTCCATGATAACCATATCATAAATAGTTGGGTTCCACAGAAATTATCACGATAAATTATATTAATGAGAGATGTAAGTTGTTATCAAACACTATTCTAGTAAATATATTGTATAAGTATTCACCCTAGCCGCTGAAACTGATTATTACTCTCACATAGATAGGGCATATAAGGAGAGAACTTAAGTTATTTGAATAATATTACCAATTAGCAACAAAAATCATTAAAGCAGCTGTTTTTTCATAAAATTGCATACATGAATATAATTCCTAGATGGTGCATCTAAGAGTGTAAAGTAAAATGTCGAAACAAGATTATATTTCATTAGATTCAAGGATTGTATGTCCTAACTGTAATGCTAATGCTGTTAATATCATAACAGACTCGGACTCTGGAGAACTGGTATGCAGGTTATGTGGTTATGTAATACCAGAGCACATTCGCAATATGAAGCCAGAATGGTATGCTCCTACTTCGGAACATTCAGGCAACAATAATGAAAGAACCGGAATGCCAATATCATTAGCACGACATGATATGGGTCTATCGACTATAATTGGAAGAGCAGACAGAGACTATAGCGGAAACAGAATTGATTCTTCACTTAAATCTACAATTGATAGGCTAAGAATACTGGACTACAGAACCCAGCTATATAGTTCTACAGATAGAAGCCTTAAGAGAGCGTTTGCTGAACTTGATACACTAAAAGATAAACTGGCATTACCTAATTCTGTAGTCGAAAAGGCAGCCTACATATATAGAAAAGCTCAGGAGAGAGGCCTGGTTAGAGGAAGAACAATGCATGCCATGCTTGCTGCTGCAATATATATTGCGTGTAGACAATTGGCTGTTGGAAAAACACTGAATGAAATATCACAAGGAAGTAATGTAAAATCCAAGATGCTATCTCATAGTTATCGAGTCTTGCTTACTGAACTAGACATCAAAGCGCCAATGCTTGATCCTTTGA
>JALZGI010000111.1 GCA_030861105.1 Thermoproteota archaeon | reverse complement strand
CCAAAGTAACTAATCGAGGTTCCGGAAACGGAAAGCAAATTGTAAAATATTCTATAATGCTGCTGGCATTGGCGGGAGGTATCGTACATTTGGTTGTTTTCCCACAACATGGTTCTTTACACGTTTACTATAGTATCTTCCTTCTGGCCGCTTCAGGAGGCCAGATCGCCTACGGCATTTTGTATTTTCTTGTGATGTTGTCAAAACCATTTTATGAAATGTCAGTTACGAATGAGATAAGATCCACCTATATTAATAATATGGCTGTAAATTGGTTCGGATTTTTCGGCACAGCTGTTCTTGTTGGACTGTATATTTACGTTCTTGTATATCCACCTCCTCTATCTCCAACTAACCAACCTGAAGAGATAGAAATTGCAGGGGTCCTCGCCAAGTCCCTAGAGATTGCACTGCTAATAGGGATAGCCTTCATTATTAGATGGGATAGACAAAAGTATCGCAAAATGATCGCCGAAGTGAACCAATAGCACCATATTAGTTAAAGACGAATTAGCTCGGTCAAAAGATGGATCTTATTCAAACACGGTTTATTCATTGTAATCGCTAATATGCTTCTTCTTTTGCATTATCTAATATGCGATCAATCTTTATCAAATATTCAACGCCTCTTAATTTGTTTCTTAATGCCTTTACATGTTCCAACCTTAAGCTTTCTATGTACGATTTCCATTCCTCAAGGGATGCAGATATCGAAGGCGCGTCACTTAGCGGATTTGGTCCCGTACCTCTTTCCGCTCTCTTCACCACACTATACTTCCCTCTTTGGTACGCTAGTCAACGTAAGTATATTAAGTTTCTAATCCCGTTCGCATGTCTTGCTACATTCCATAATCCAGTTAAAATCCCTAATGATATCTGCAAGTAGCACGGCTAAAGAGTACTAATCTTATGTTTGCTGGACGAAATGGATAAGAACGACTACTGCTGCTAGCATTGACCCTACAGCATTTTCTTCAACTCTTTTATTTTATCCCCAAGTAGATCGAATCCCTGTTGCCAAAAATCATCTCGTGAGATATCCATTCCGGAATCCTTCAAAAGCTCTTCGGGTTTTCGTGAGCCACCTGAAGCTAAAATATTGAAATACATTGGAATAAAAGAGCGACCTTCGTTTTTAAATTGCTGGTACAAAGACAATACAAGCAGGTTTCCAAAGGAATACGCGTAGCAATAAAAGGGGCTATGATAAAAGTGAGGAATATAGGTCCACTCCCATTGAAAGTCCGTAGACACGATCACCGAATCGCCGAACTGTTGACTCAGATTGCTAAGGTATAATTCGGAGACCCTATCTGTGGTTGCATTTTCTCTAGCGATTATTCTATGTGCATCCATTTCAAATAGCGTGAAATAGGCTTGGCGCATTATTGTGGCGTACATGTCATCGATCTGCTCAGCAAGCAATATCCTTTGTTCTCTGAATCCAACACTTTTAAGCAGCTTTTCATTGAGCAGTATTTCTGCAAACACCGATGCAGTCTCTGCAAGAGGCAAAGGGGCGTGGGCTACTGTTATCGGCTTGTCGGATGCTGCTATGCTGTGTATAGCATGACCCAACTCATGTGCCATTGTTGACACATCTCTGGACTTACCATCAAAGTTTACAAGGACATAAGGTGTCTTCTTAGGAGAAATTGTAGAGCAGAAGGCACCGCCTTGTTTGTTCTTTCTGATCTCTGAATCTACGTGATGTTCATCAAAGATTCTCTCGCTAAACTTTCTAAATCGCTCATCAAACCCCCCAAATGTGTCAAGTACTGTGTTGATCGCTTCACTGAATGTAAATTTCCTCTGATCGGACTTTCTCAGTGATAAAGGAGCGTACAAATCATAACGTCGGAGTTTTCTGCGTCCTATCATTTTGGCTTTCTCTATAAAATAATCTTGAAAGATGGGTGAATTTTTTGTGCATACCTTGAGAAGTGTTTGCACTGTGGTATCATCCAAATTATTTGAAGCATTTCTAACCGAAATAGGCGATTCATATCCTCGCATATTCACATTTTCGTCACGCCATTGAAGGACCAAATTTTGATAAATTTCTCCTAATACTCCACTATTTTTTTTGTATACCTGGAGAAGAGATTGGTAAGCACTCTTTCGTTCTTCAGGTTTTGTGCTGCGAATATACGAAAGTAATTTCTCTTTGTTTGAAAATTTCTTCATCGTAAGCTTTTGATTTTTTTTGATAACCATAACATATTCGAAACCATTGACCATTCTGTCGTATATTTTAACAAGTGCATTTGGTCCTGTGACTTCGAGGGTGCTGATTAGCTTCTCTTCTGGCTCAGTTAGGACATATTTGGCAAGCAAGCGCTTGTGTTTTAAGTATTCTTTATATACCTTGGGCATGGATTCTATAAGGCGTTGAGCGTTCATTTCGTCTAATTCTTTTCTAAACCATAAGTCAAAAAAAAGCAGTCTATTTGCGATATCCGCCGCCATCATATCCATTCTTGTTAAAAGAGAAGCTGCTTCATTTGAAGATGTGTTGGCAGAATATCTTAAATGTGCATAGCCATCCACAATGCTTACTTTTTCTGAAATTTGTTCTATAGCATAGAAAATACTCTGAAAATCCGACTCGGTTAAATCGTTACTAAGAGACTTGCGTTTATTTTCAATTTCGCTTACTGTTCGCTCGATAGATTTAACGAAGTCTTCAAATTCTTTGTTATTTGGATCTTTAACGAGGTCCGACAAGTCCCAGGGGCCGATCCGTCTCGGCTTCTTGTGTGCAACTAACATTCAGTGATAGATGACTAGTTTCAGATACACTTAATATACCATACAAATTGAGCGACTCGCAATGAATTTATCATGTATCTTGTGAGAAATAATACATTAATATCTTATGAGAAAGTTTTCTCAAAACAAGGAGTCTTATCTTTGGTAAATAACAAGCTTGTGTTTTATTCGTCCAATCATCCTAGTCGACTCGATCGAAGAAGTTGTGAGACAATTGAGTAGCAGATTCTATTTCCTTGTATTAGGGAAACCTTACTGTTATATCCTATCTAAGAAAAAACACTAACAAACCTATATATAAATGAGTAAAGGCTACACGCTTATGGTTGAGGACCCTAATCGCTTATTAGACATAATTGACTACAAAATAATAGATATTCTAGCCAAGGATTCTTCCACCACATTTGTTGATATTGCCAAACAAGTTGGCGTATCTGATGCAACTATTCACATAAGGGTCAGGAGGTTAAGAGAGCTGGGGATTATCGGGAACTTTACCATTTCCGTAGACAACAGCCGCTTGGGATATGATCATCTAGCTTTTATGGGGATAAATGTCGAACCGGGATTCGCTGAGGAAGTAAGCGAGGGTTTGTCCCGATATGAAGAGATCCTCGAAATTCATGAGATGCATAACAGGTTTGATCTATTGGTAAAAATCCGGGCCATAGATCTTGAGGATCTTAGAGATATTGTTGTAAACAAAATACGGAGGTTGTCACACGTACTCGAAGCTGAATTGATGACCATTCTTAAAACTAGAAAGGAAGAGCAGACAGTTCCCATAAAGAATGAAATTGAAATTGCCTCGAAGTAATTCAAAATACATAAGTTAGGCAAACCAAAGGGACCAAGGTTATTGTACGTATTAAAGATAGTATTGTTCTTTGTCAATCTTTTCTGCATTTACGCCCTCAATTTCGAGTAAGTCCTGCATTATTCCTCTACCCTTCATAATTTTACTCGTAGTACCTGATTTCACGGTCCCATTGATGAAACCACTGCTCCCGCAGATTGGATTAAATACATCACTTATGTCTCCTCCATGATATTTGGATAGCGTCTTCTCCTGTACTCTCTCTGATTCACTAAGCCCCGTCGATTTAGGATCCGCAAAAAATCTACCCGTCCGGTAAACTATCTTGGGATGATCTGAGGTCACGGGAATCTCTTTTTCTCTCGTAAAAGTAAAAACAACTTGGAAATTTTCAATTTTTTTGCCCATTTCGACCAACCACTCATAGTAAATTATGTTCGAGAAACTTTTATCTTCATTTCCACTGAAACTAGGATTACTATAAAACAGGGTAAGGTAAAGATCAGGGTTCTTGGTATCCTCCATAAATTGTAATAGACCTCGGACTGGTTCTGCTCCATTTGACCCTGACCAATAAGCAACACTTTTCTCAATTCCTGCGGCTACCTTTGACAAGAAGTGATTCTTATTTTGGTTCAGTCGAACCTTCACCTTATCTCCAATTCTCATCTGTTCAAGAAATAGGCCGCAAATCCGTCTGCCTTGTGAGTTGTTGGATTATTAAAACCATATGGCTTCTCATCTTTTATCGTAAGGTCAACCAGATTACGAGTAGGCGATGACGAGATCGAATATACCTCTCTACTTCTCTTTCCTCCAAAGCTCCTGTTTCGGTCGGTCGCTTAAGAAGGACACTTATTGTAACAAATTGCCCTACCTCAAAGCTGAATTTGTTCGAATTGCAGATAGGAGAAAAACTGTATGTATAAGTGTCTGGTGTCCATCGTCTTTTCAACTATCTGCCATTCCATTTTTTCATCAGATTCAGAATTTAACCTAATTATTTGATAAATACTCTCGATATATTAGCCTTGAATTACTAATGTCAATGCACACGTCTTCATGACTCCTATATGATTCGGAGCTTTCTGCGCGATCCGAGGTTGGGATCTTAAGATAAGAAAAGTGATTGCAAAAGACAGGACTTAACTTTTGACATTTTTCTATTAGCTTACTTGGTCATGAATCTGATACCATTTGGGAACTATAATTTTGATTAGGGTTTAGATAGCCCATATCAAGAAGTATTAAATGCAAGCTAGGCATCATAAGCTTTTATCGGTATATGCGACAGGAGGGAGATAATAAGCAGGACACTTGGAGACCCTTTTATTCCAAAGGTGAACGTTTTGTGGAAAAGACTAGCGAACATATACTCCAAGGCGTAAATCCTGGAGGAGTATACCAGGCAATATGGTGTAGAGACGCATCCTATATCTTGCGAGACTGGTTTATGTGTGGAAATATAGATGGCTCTCTCCAGCAAATTTTTCAAATTTGGTCTCATCAAATTTCACCTAATAAAGACAAAATAGTTTTTGGTAGAGGATCTCCTGATATGAATTTTTTGGCAGAAGTTGCAGACGAGGAAACAGAGAAAAAATTCGCAGGTGCACTTCCAACGACCATCTACCAAGCAGGATTCTCAGAAGTATATGGAAAGAATCCAGATATTGATTCCACTGCTCTCATGATATCTACCACCTCTTGGATTTTAAATACCTCTTTAATTCGTAAGGAGAAGTCCTTCTCCTCTTATGAAGCCTCAAAGCAAGCAACTTTAGCCACAGAACATTCATCTAGTTATGTATCCACATTGCTTTCAAAAATAGGGATTACAGATCCGTCGAAAGTCATCGATTTTGTCCTTCCTCGCATGTTAAAGTCCATTGAATTCCTCAAGAAGCGAGATAGGGACAATGATGGCGTACTGGAGCAGGATCATAATGAGGATTGGATGGATACGGCCCTTAGATCAGGTAAAATAGTTTATAGCCAAGCGTGTTGGATATTAGCCCTAAATGATCTTTCAAATCTCTTGTCAAGAATAGAGAGAGAACCTGAGGCCACGAGAATCTCAAAATTGGCCCAGAGAGCGATCCGGGCAGTAGAAAAAACGTTATGGTCTGCAGAAAATAACTGTTATTTGGACATGTATCAAATAAATAGCCACAACAAGGAAAGAATACTAACAGAGGATATCTCCCTTTACTTGATAGCAGTAACAGATAACACAGTCAGAAATAGCCTGAAGTTGATTCACAATAGAAATGAAACGCCGAATACAAATAGTATTGAACTAAACGAGTTAAGTGAAGAGATCAATGAAAGAGGACTAGGAACACTAGAGGCAATCAAAACAAGAGCGTGGAAAGAAAAATGGCCATTGGTAACAGAACGGGAATTAGTAGCAACCGGGCCATGGATCTTGAAACCGTATGAATATCATAATCATACATTTTGGCCATGGATTACAGGTCTCGAGATGTTAGCAAGAAGTAGATTCGAGAAGGCAAATGACTGTGAGTACCTTCTTTCCAAGTTGGCATCAGAGGGCCATCCTCATACCCATGCTTTCTACGAGTGGATAAACCCTACCAATGATCGAGAAAATGGTGCTTATCCATTCAGAACCGGTATTTCGGCAATAAGGATAGCTATTGCTGACATACTTGCCAAGAGGAACAGCACCATTTATTAGTATGAATCATTGAAGCGAAAAAAAGAATAGATAATTTGAAGTCTATACGTGGTACTTGGTCTTGCTGAAGAATTCCTCACTAGATGACGTCTCGTCTTAACTTTATCACTAATAAGAAACAAAGCTCATTATTATTGCATTGCTTCGAACCAATCGCATTAACAGTAAAAGTAACTGAAAAATCTGTGAAAATAGTCAGTGGTAATTATCATGACTATGGATCAAGTTAGAGCACCCATCGATTCTTTGGGTGGGGTATCCAAATCTGTCCCACATAATAATCATATCTTTAAACATTGAACTAAAGTTGAAGACCTAAGTCGTCACCTTCCGTTTTTATTCCACAACGAGTTAAGGTCTAAGATCGAATTAACTTAGGACCATTACAGCTTCATAAAAATATAAAACCCCTATTGGATTAGTATCTGGGACATACATCTGAAGAGATACCGCATTTCTGCTGACATTTTAAACTCAGAGCATTTACGCGACACTCTATCGAAGATAAGCGGTTTTGAGGTAGAATTCATTACCGAGTCTTGTCTTACTCGGCCCCTGGAAGCTGTAATAGAACAAATTAAAAAAGAACACAACGTTACTTACAAGAAAGGCCTCTACACTATTATCGTAGACGACCTTAGCTCTGTATTTAGAAATATAAAAAGTCTATCTACAATAAGGATCCCACATAGGGACTTCAGTTTCCTTCCAATGGGCATAGCAATCGACG
This sequence comes from Thermoproteota archaeon, assembly GCA_030861105.1. Classification (GTDB taxonomy): domain Archaea; phylum Thermoproteota; class Nitrososphaeria; order Nitrososphaerales; family Nitrososphaeraceae; genus TH5893. Next base: position 1,713 of record JALZGI010000111.1, on the reverse strand, counting down.
TGGAAGAATTCGAAAATGTCGAGAGTAATAAACATAAAAAACAGGACATCTTGGAGGACCAGTCTGTCAATAAAGATCTGATTGAACTATACAAAAAGTATGAAATTACACACAATGCTCAGAATACAATGGATACGTTCATCGTATATACCCCGGAGTTTCATGAAGAATTAAAACAATCAGAAAGACATCTTTTTTCCACTGAAATTTCTATGGATAATCAGCCGTTCTTTCTGGGTGACCTAAGCGTAATGCAAGATACAGAAGGGATATTATCAAACAACAAAATCAGTATCGAAAAATTTAAGCAAAGAATACAAATACATAGCTTTTGGAATTATTTCGAAATAAAGGCACTTCTGTTTAGACCTGCGGAACGCAATCTGTGGAATGTTCAGTTTATTTACCTCAGATTATTGGAAGAAGCCCCTAATATGCTCGACGGGGTCAGAACTGACCATTTATTAATGTTACATCAGCTATATGACATATCTCAGTTAAATGATTTCTTAAGGCAGATATCTACGGGCGACAGGATTAAGATAGGCCAGATAACAGCATCATTGGAACTCATAAATAATAAAATAAAGTATGATTTCTACCAAAGATCCCATCAGTTTTCAATTTCGTTCGGGATCGATTATCCCTGTTATGCTTTGAGCAAGTCCGGAGCAAACTCGAACAATTTAAAAGCAGTTCAGGTGCGTTTGACATCAGAACTACGAAACTTAAGCAGACCGTTTGAGGATATTAGAGACGCAGTAGCCAGAGCTTTGGGCCTAGGATTTTTGGCAGGAGCTTATTCTCCTTTTGTCGTAGTGCTTGCACCCATGTTGATGGATGTGACATATATGGAGTTGAACGAGGAAAAAATACATGTTCGTCTGGATTGCTCACCTGCCATAAAACTAGATGGATTAAGAATGTCGCTATACGGGAGAGATAATCAGGACAAGCCAACAGGTTTGCATGAAACTATTACGGAATTCACTAGGGAAGGAGATTCCACTATGATTTACTCGAACTATTACCTAAGAGAGGAAGACAAGCCATCTGTTTCAGTCAAAGTCATTATATACTACAGAGAGCACCCAATGTATGAAAAGCATATCATTAAATCATCATGATAAATTGATTATTTTTTTTTGAAACTTGCATACAGATTCTTGATAAGCCACCCTCGAAAGGGTTATGGAACTATAGACAACTTTGCTCACTGCTGTTAGAGAATACTTTCCATAAATCTAGCTATAAAAGTTTCCCCAACTAGCCTCGACATTCTTGAATAATACCGCTTACTCGTTGGGATTGCGGTGTAAAATGTGTAAGATTGGCATTTAGTTAAACGTTTCAATTTTTTCTGAAAACACATCCAATTCCAAAGACCTTCCCACTTTAATCATTGGGTAAAATGTGCTTCATCACAGTATCAACCAGCATCGATTTTTGATCTCTACAGAACTATGGTAATACTCTTGTATTATCACTATCCCGGTCCTTTTATGCCGTTTCATCTTTTATAAGGGTTCTGCCTCAGCCTCGCAAGACGTTAGGTTGCTGTACTTTGAACTCTCTCACCCTCTAGGTGGTGCTATAGTAATTATTAAAGCCTTTGAATTCACTCCTCCGTTTCCCATCAATGGTGTGTAGGAATGTCTGTGATAAAATCAGGGTAGGTATGACCAGGTATGACTTAGGCATAAAGTATTGCAG
>JALZGI010000048.1 GCA_030861105.1 Thermoproteota archaeon | reverse complement strand
AAACTCTTGTACGAGTGATATATATTATATGATATAAAACTCCAAATAAATCTAATATGTAGAATAGCTAATGTGGTAGTTAATAGCAAGTAACTAACATTTCCTAGTTATATATTGTAGTAAAGTATAGCATCTATTTGTATTATAAGTCACTATAAATATACCTCATATCGGATAGAAAAGTCTACTTATAGAGAAAATAGATAATATGCTACAACAAAGACAAAGATCCGGTACGCGTGAATTATGCTATCACTAGCTTTCATTTCATAGAATAGATGATCATATTTGTTAATGTTACCATATACAGGACCGTACCACTAGACAGGTATCAAAGTAGTCATTGCATAATTAAAGAATTGAAGTTAGAAAATAACTGGGGAAACACATATTTTACTATGACGAGGGTTTGTTTCAAAAATGAATCTTGGGACTATGTTGATTAAAACAGAAGATCTAACCAAAAAGACAGGGGTCATCCACTCAATAGATATTTTTCCTGAACTGTTGATAGGATACTTAAAGATAGTGCTTTGACAGTGAACTAGTTGAAATTGCCAGGTAAAATCAGCTTGACACTATCGACTGGTAATATTGAGAATGTTGCCATCGGGATCCTTGAACCATGCGACCTTCATATCGTCAGCTACATGGATATCACCCTGTCGTGTTACGCCCGGCATATCATAGTGCTCGAACGCGACTCCCTTTGCTTTCAGTTGTTGCACGACACCTTCCATATCTTCGCCAACTATCCACGTTACAGCAGTAGCTTGGTTGGTTCCAGCGTATTGTGACCTATAGACGTTGATTATGGAGTTTCCACTCTTAAAGACAATGACCTCTTGGCCTTCAACACCTACCTGAGTTAGGCCCAGAATGTCTTGATAAAATTTTTTTGCTGTTTCCAAATCCCTGACCGCGATGTTAGCGGCCGCATCTTTATTGCCCAACATATTAGTCTCCTTCACTTGTCTATATCTTTAGGCGTACAAACTCCTCCATGATCATAGATCCTGGGGTGATTAGTTCCATGAACTGTTTGTTAATTGGACCCATACTTTCATCATTTCCCATCTTTGCACGGATCTCATCACGCTGCTTACGATCTTTATAGAATGTTAGCTGAAACCAAACATCCTCGTCCTGGTTCGCCGAGACGGTTTTGGCTATGTTGGTTATCCCCCCCCATTGGTGTCTCTGTATTGTTTAGCTGGAAGTATAATGAATTTGGACCACCGTATTTCTTCAGTATATCAGAAAACTGTTTCCCAAGGTGTATCATTGCATCATGATTCTTTTTTGGTGCCCTGACTACAAAGTCATCGACCTCACTACTGATTCCTTGCTCTATTTCTGTTGTGTTTGAATCAGACATGCTCACAGGTATACCATATATAGCTTATAAGCATATAATGGAAAAAAAGTAACGAGGGTAGAAAGAACAGATTCTTCTAGATGGTTAGTTACGCTCTCTGACAAGACCCAAGTATCAGCAAAGATAGTTGTAATAGCAGCAGGTCCAAAAGATGCCTACAGTCTTTTCAATGATAATGAGAGACCCAAGATGGTGTCAAAGGCGGCAAAAGAAGCGAGACCTATACGCATGGCGTGTTTGGATGTCGCTCTTAACAACCTCCCAGACAAAGATGCCTTATTTGCTCTTGGAGTGGACTTACCCCTATATTTTTCGGTTCATTCTGCATATGCAAAGCTTGCTCCTGAGGGAGGTTCACTTATCCATGTAGTAAAACATCTGGACAGTTGGATTGAGCCAAAACCAAGAGAGGATCAACAGGAGTTAGAAGAGCCCCTTGATTTGATGCAGCCTGGATGGAGACAGGTGATTATTAAGAAAGACCATTGCCCAATATGTTAGTCTCTAATGCTGTTGTTACAGCTGCAGCAGGTGGATTGGCTGGAAGACCTGATGAAAAAATTGGAGACAATCTGTATATAGTGGGAGACTGGGTAGGCAAGGAGGGATTGTTGTCTAATGCATATTTTGCAAGTGCAAAGCGTGCTGCTGAGCTTATTTTAAATCCATGAACTGAAAGAAGTTACCAAGATTATTATGAAATAGTCGCGTGCCTGTCAAGTATTGAGTCAAGTTGGTTGTCACATCTTAATGCAAGAGACTATATATTGTAAATTGGTATTCTGAACATAGATGGATGCACGTCCTTCAAGTGATCTCCCTTTTCGGAAGCTCCTAGATAATGTACAGGGAATCTCCGAATTCGTCATAGCAGTCATTATTGATGTAAGAGGTTTTTCGTCCTTTGCTATGAAGGTTGAATCCGTTCAGACTACTGCC
>JALZGI010000035.1 GCA_030861105.1 Thermoproteota archaeon | reverse complement strand
CATGATTCAATCTCCTTTGCCAGCAAATTTTCTTCAGTATCGTCATTTTTTTCTTGTTCTTGTTCTTCTTCTCCTTTTTGATTATCCTCCATAGAAGACATGAACCAGAATTATGGATAAATAATAACAGGAGGGTAATAAGGAACGTTAGAATGGTCGGTCGGTTAATGAAGATGGAACGTTGGATTTCTTTATAGAAGCATAACTTATCTAAGAGTGTGCTGTTGTGTCGCCAAGCACACTCATAAATCCCCTCCTAGTCTTACAGTTTACTGCCCTAGTCGAAAACCTTATTTTGTTATCTGAGCTAACATTCCTCACCATAAACGTCAATGCCGCATAGACTCTAAGAGGGGATCTCCATTAGAAGTTCACGCTGTAGCACATAACCCCTCCTAGACATATGGATTTTAAAAACAAAATAAGGATAAGTTTCAGCGGCAGTTATGTGTTTATACCGCCGCCATCTCTAAGTTTTCCGTTTTAACTTCTTTCGGCTTCTTGTCCTTTATTCTGGTCTTCCGCTGTTGCAATTCTTGCTTCCGCTTCTTGGCTTTTGGTATTACTACTAGTCCAGTAACTAATACTGCACCTAGTCCTATGGATAGGGCTAGCATTAGCGTTAGATTGTTCATTACATTATTCACATTGAATCTACTAAAAGAGGATGATTATTAGGAATGGTTGACCAAGATATGAAACACGTTGCTACGTTTAGCTCACCTCTAATGCCAAAAGATAAACTGGACATTTTGACAAAGGCCTTATCCTCACAGAACGGAGAGGATGTAAGAGGACTCTAGTGGTATCTTAAAAGATGGGAGCCTGGATTTATATACAGAATAATTTGGAGATATGGAAAACGTGAAAAAAGTATACCGGAGAACCCGGTGGCTTATCGCAGCTGTTGTTGATGGCATAACAAATAAACTAATAGTAAAAATCTGCGAAAACAGTTGTCAAGGAGGTCAATGGTATGACAGAAAAATGTGAACGTATAAAAAGAAAGGGTTTAGTGAATTCTTTCTATATTACTTCAACAGTTCCTGTCATCCATGGGTGCAGAATACACAAATAATCATAGGTTCCTTGCCTTTCAAACTTCACAGTAAATGTGTTACCAGAACCGGGGTATCCCTTTTCTAATCCGTTTGGAAGGAACCAGCCCGAATTAATGAATTTCTCAGAGCCATCATTGAATAATTCGCATTTGGTTTCATAAAGGTCACATTTCCTTGAGTCAATTATGGTCGGTTGATATGTCCGAGCGTTAATAGTAGTATGGTGTTCATGCCCATACCAGTAGAATCAGGAAGTAATACTGGCACTTGGATAAGAAGAATGAATGGATAAATAGATTTCTTCTCCCAAAGTTAAAGAATCATAAATCAATAAATTATGTATTTTTGTCAATCGGTATAGACAAAGTCAAAAGAGGTGCAACAAGATCCCACAGTAAGACTCGGCTGTTAGCAAATGGGTAAAGACTTCCAGATCGCTGAATCTACGGCCATCCCCGTGGGAGTTGGAAGTGTTATTTTATGTCCTTACTTGGACCTATCTTAATTGCAGACTAAAGGTATTCAGTGATTAACTAATAATTAAGTAAAGAAAAAACCGCAGGAGACTCAATACAATAGATTTTCTGGGGGAACTAATAGATATTATGGATAAATCTGGGCTTAGGGACCTTTAAACTCTACTACAGAATAAAAGGCATTTTTACCTGAGTGATCATAGTTCAGTTCTGGAGACGTAATGCGCATTATCTTCGATTTTGCTACATCTGCAATTTTCCAGACAAGTCCCTTTGGTAACTGTATTTTTGCGTCTTGCTCTTCCCCCGTTACAGGATTTTTGAAACTTTCAACTTCTACATTTACAAGACCAGGTACAGAAAAACTACTCTTCCTTCCATCTATCTTGGCATTGATATCAACGAATTGTGGTTCAAGAAAACGGCTAATTGTGGGCACAAATAATGCAAAACACTCTCCCTTTGCCTGTCCAGAAACTATCTGTATAATGGCCTTTCTCTGTTCTTCATTCGCTTTATCTGTAATGAGCAACAAAACAGTACCATTACCTTCATGGATAGCCTTTGGCCATGATTGTGCAAGGATAAAATCAACACCATCAAGTTTGGTATTGCCGTAACTCCCCGATCTAATATGAAATAATAACAATGCCTGACAGTTCCCATATGTAGGAAAACCACTAAGGTTACAAGGACAACCATAATCACAGTTACAAGTTTCGACATAGTCTGCTTTCATATTCCAGCTAGGTATTTCTCTAGTCGGTGTTGTTGTTGTTGTTGTTGTTGAAGACATAGTATTCAGACTTTATGGTATGATTAATATTTTTTCATCGAATATGAACGGAAAATAGCCAAGACCTCCTATCTATGAATTTGTTGCTCAAGGAGCCGCAGGAGCGCGCCGTTGAAGCAGATCTGGTATCTTCATGCCGTGCTGTTTCTACCTCCTCCTGCGGCTTATCTAAAAGCGTGTATTAGATGCCAGTTATTAACAGGTTTCATTTTGCCGCCCAGAAAAGACCTAGACACGGTAAATACCTCCACAAGGGAAACTCATATTGTGGTAACTGTTATAGACTGTAGTTTCAGAAGGTCAAGACAAAAAAATACAGGATCATAGAAT
>JALZGI010000004.1 GCA_030861105.1 Thermoproteota archaeon | reverse complement strand
CTTCTATTGCCTTTAATTTCCCATAATAGGTTAGCGCTTTACTTATTAACATAAGTGAATCATAGACCAACTTTCCCAATGAGGTGAGAGAATACTTACCTTTGTATCTTCTAATGAGACCAGCATCCATCAAACCGGAAATCCTACGATAAAATTGCTTTGATGTTAAATCGTACTTCAATACAAAAGACCTATCTGCATCAGAAGTAGCAATATTATTGAACAGAGTTAGTGCCTTCTCATCCGAGATCCTCTTTAAAATATGGTCCAATGTAAGGGGCTTAGATTCTGAGTTAGATATAGTAGACACTTTGTTTTATATCTCATGTGATGTATGCAGTATGCAGCGCATAAGTCTTCGTTAGGTCAGTTAATGACTTATCAGTTCTCAGTATGAGAAATAGTTCTGTATCCTATTATATTACTATCTGTATAATTAGGCCATAGGAGTCCCCCTATAGGCAGTGTCTAGATGCCGCGCTGTCTCTTCCTCCTGAGGTTTTATCGATAAAATTCCTTTCCATAATGTACCTTTCTCGTCCATGTCTGGAAGCTACGTATGGGTTGATTATGAGGTGATTATGGATTAACCCAACATCAAGTGTAATTGTTAGATAATCTCCCTTTGTTGCTTGTGACACCAACAGTTGCATTTAGAGGCTTCCAATCTAAAGACATGAACGCAGTCTGGGCAAGAGCGATTCTTCATTCATTTAATACTACTTATTCCGATATATAAAATAGATAAGGGACCAGCCAGTGTTATCGAGAAAAGCTATACCACAATTATTCATTCTAGTTAGTAGTTAGACAATAACTATGTTTTGTAAAGAAGATACGATCAACATTGGTCAAGTAACGTACACTGAAAACCGAAAAAAGATAACTTGAATATATTTGTGGGCGGCGAAGGTGTAAAACTTATGTCATTGCCAAAATAGAGCTTGGAACTATTGGAAGGGAATATGACGGATTCAATTTCTAGAGCAGTGAATTGAGAGGGTGTGAGATAAGAACTGGTCAGAGAAGAACGAGACAATAACCATAAAGGATTTTTGCTGGGACTATCCTTCCATATAAGGATGGATAAGAAACTTCAAGAATTCTGGATGCTGGTTCTAACTGGAACCTCAGTTTTAGTAATCCTCCTGCAGTATATAGTTTCACTGACTTCTGAACAAATACAGCTTCTATATATATTCGATTTATTCGTTGTCGGTATACTTGCGGCTGACTTTTGCAATAGGGCAAGAAAGGAAGAAGAAATTTGGAGATTTATTCTCAAAAACTTGTATGAAATACCTGCTATGATACCTATTGTCGCATTCGTTCCTTTCGGAAGCCAAGGTGCTATAGGAGTTGTATTTCGGTTATTGCGTATGTTACGGGTAATTTACCTATTTCGTAGAACGCTAAGTATTCTTGAGGGAAGACGTTTTTTTTACATTATTGTATTTTCATCTATGGCTATAATTATCGGGGCGGCATGTGAGTACATGGTAGAATCACCAGCACAAGGGACTAAGATACATAATATTGGTGATGCGTTTTGGTGGGCTATCGTAACAGTTACCACTGTAGGGTATGGTGACATATATCCTGTCACTATCCCAGGGAGAATAATAGCGGCAGTTCTTATGTTTGTAGGAATAGCTATCCTTGGTGTACTCATATCTACACTTGGTGCCGCGCTACTGGAGTCAAGACTCAAGAAAAAAGGAGCCTCGATGGCCTTTGCAGACCAGACTAAAATCTTTATAAAAGACAAGATAGACAAATTGGAACATTTGGATGATCGGGATTTTGAGATTCTAATTGCGACGATGAGAAATATTCGCGATATCAAATCAAGCAAGAATAATTAGACAGTCTACGGTCTAGCTACATAATTATTCAAAGTCTGAAGTCGTAAATCAACGCAAGCAACTATCGGCAACTGTGAAATATTCTCTGTGACAGGCAGCAGAACAGAGAGCGAATCGGACTTGTTCAAGAATTACAAAGCTTAACGGGCCAACGTACGAAATTATATTAAATAATACTGAGATTGCGCCCCTT
>JALZGI010000630.1 GCA_030861105.1 Thermoproteota archaeon | reverse complement strand
TCCTTTGACTGTGAGGACCCCACGTACCATAATATTGATAAGCCTACCACTTGCCAAATTAATTGCAAAAATTCAGACTGCCAGTTTTCCATTGTATCTCTAAGGGTTTCATTAAAGTAGTCACCGGGCTGAGCTGGTTGATTGTGTTTGTCTTGTTCCTGAATATAAGAATACCACGCAAATAACCAATGGAGGGATATGCTCATTACAAAAAGTCCTAGCGTTAACCAAAAGAAGCCATAGTACTTGAATGTGGTTTTCACTAGCCCAAGATATATCACATTTACAAATTATGTATCAACTTACTAGCTTTTTTATTAAACAATAATACCTAAGCTATTACACTGATTTAGCATGCTTACTTACCATTTCTATAATATAGTTGTAACAATCAACTGCAATAGCATGTGGATGTTTATGCTTGGCGAATACTATAGAGGTCAGAGAGATTGAAAGGGCCCTAATAGAAGATGAGGATTTGACCAATCCGGTTGATTAGTTGTGCTACGAGGCTGCGGATCTGCAGCTGAGCTACTTCGAGTCATCTTTCTTCATATTATGAAACGTTACATCGACTAAACCATTCTACCATGGTGGCGAAGCAAAATCCAATCTATCCATAAAGCTATCCCCCAACGTATTATTAGGTCTCCTTCGATTGTCTGTAGCATAGATTACTCTTCTTATGTAAATCAAATATGAAAAAACCTGTATTATATTATAAAGATTTTGAGTGCAATTACTGCGCTTCTCTTAGTTCTTCATAGTTTTGATATGTTGCACTCATATAGCAAACTTAAAGTTTGCTATTTATCTTTTTCTTTTATCGTACCGTTTGTAGCTGTGCATCTCTGGCATTTTAAAGTCGATAAGTGACAAAGAGCCTTATCTTGCAAGGTTATAAACTATAATACCAAGCAATTAAGACAAGTATCATAAGTATCATAAACATAGACATACTAAATACTGGGAGAGATTCTAGAAAGTAGTCGACTAGTATTGCTGCAAAAGCAGATATGAACAAGAGTAACAGCCACAGAGTTATGTAGTAAGGCCTTCTATCCTTATGACTATGATCCAATATGGTAGATGATGAAGACCTTTTATGATTTAACATATGATGATATTATTAACTGATCGCCAGCATACTTAATCCCCAATTTCATCCCTCTAGTCAGCCAGTCGCGGTAGCTGGTTCATTTCTCAACTTGCAATATATCCCCTGCATCAATCATCCTGTTGAGATATTTACCATCTTTTGAATCTTCAACGATTACATATCTTCCTCGACTTTTATGCATTATTTTTACTCTTGTGATAGCGCCGTCAATAGAGACGATAGCCCAGTCACCTTTTGGAGAATCCATATCGTTGGATAATATCTAAACATCTTATTAAAAGAAAGGGTTAGATCTTTCAGTTCATTTTAGAGGATTGATATTTTGCAATACCTTTGCAGTATTTCTCCTGCTCGATTCATTGATGCTGCAGTACATCTACCCGTTTGGTTTGCCTTTGACTGCCACTTTTATCCAGTTTTTATTCATTGCAGACTGTTCCTTCCCAGTTGAGCCTTCATATGATTCGGCCGAACATATTACTCCTGTATAGCATTGTTTGCTTTGAGCAAATGGGACAAAACAATTTGATTCAGCACACAAAACCATAGGAATATCTTCTGATCTCTATTTTATCTACAATAACTTCCCATCTCAAGTTCTTGGATAAGAAAATGTATAACTTTGTCGATGCATTTTCTATATCTTCTTTCTTTTTCATTTTATTTTTTTCTTTTACATACTTTAGGTAAGATAACCAAATTTGAGATAGTAAGGCCCTCTCAAAGGATAGACTTGGTCATTCTTCACTAAATGCCTGAATACGGAAATTACCTGTATCTGCTACATATACATTGCCCTCAGAGTCAACATCAATGCCTTCTGGCCCCGAGAACTGTCCTTCTCTGCCGCCTTCCGATCCCCATGAGGTAATGAATGTTCCATTGAAACTAAATTTCTGGATACGATTATTATTTACGTCAGTTACATACACATTATCTTCTGAATCAACTGCAACACCTGCCGGATTGTTGAATTGCCCAGTGCCCTCTCCTTCCGTTCCCCACTCTGTTATGAACGTACCATCGCCTGAAAACTTCTGAATTCTATTATTGTCATAATCTGCTACGTACACATTACCAAGCGAATCAACATCCAAGCTCTCTAAACTTCCAAACTGACCTGGAGAAGTTCCTTCTGAACCCCATTTTGTAATAAAAGTGCCATTACTATCAAATTTCTGGACGTTAAAGTTCTCAGTATCTGTAGCGTACACGTCGCCAGAATGTGGATCCACTGCAATTCCGTGTAAATGAGTGAACTGACCATCACCTGTGCCCTCTGAGCCCCATGTATCAATAAAAGTGCCATTATCCGTAAATTTTTGAATTCTATGATTATCCTTATCTGAGACATATACATTCCCTGACAAATCCACATCTATACTATGTGGGTTGTCAAATTCACCATTTGTTGCACTTTCAGAACCAGAACCCCATTCCGTTATGTAGGTGCCATCGGTTGTAAACTTCTGAATCCGATGATTTTCATAGTCAGGGACATATACATATCTCCCATTAGGGGAGGGAACTACATCATTATGACCCATAAACTGACCAGGTTCGGAGCCTTCAGATCCCCATTCTGTAATAAATGAATAATGTTGTTGTTGCTGCTGTTGTTGCTGAGCGTAGGCAGTCATCAATGTAGTTATTGTCGAGAGCAGGATGGTAGTTATTGCGATAATTGCTGCTATTCTCTGCATCATAATACTACATCTCGATAACTAATTAATTCTTTGAGTATACAGTTCAACACCAAGCAATCATTTTCCTTTTACCCACCTCTGGGTTATATTCAAAGCTAATATCTGAGCTCAGATAACTAATGCATGCATGTAACAGTTCAGCTGTAAGCGAGGGGTTACAGATGATGACAATGGCAACTGTGGACGATATCTGGAGGTGTTTTCATCACTATTAAGCCATCAATGTAACTTATTTAGCCACAGATGTGCCAACATGGTTATGGTTTCAATCTTTATGAATATTGGCAACAATAGCATCGTTTTATTACTTATAGGAGCTATTCTGACCAATTTTGTTACAGTACAGCAGACACATGCAGAGACAGGACAAGGGGATGATATCTTCAGAGTTATTATGACAATATTTGGGGTGGATAAATCAAGAGGAGATGTAGTTGCACTAGTGACTGTGAACAACGGAGAAGCATCAAAAGTCAGGTTTCTAGATTCAGACATAGCTGCAGGTAGCGGAGGCATTATTGAATATGTGGCGACATTTCCAAATGTTACTGTAAACGCAGGTGAGCAATATCAGCCATGTGTATTGCCGGTCAAAACCCTAGATCCTATATGTACAACAGGAAATAATTCACCTGCAG
>JALZGI010000580.1 GCA_030861105.1 Thermoproteota archaeon | reverse complement strand
ATACATGATTTTTGTCCGGGTTTCGTCCCTGCCGGCTGATTTCAGAATGGCAGCAATCACTTCATAGCGGCTCCTGTTTTTCATAGATGGATATATACAGGGTATTCCATTTAACGTGAACGAAACTATATTAGATAGAAATATTATTTAGTTAAGAAGAAAACAGTTCCCTGTCGATTAGGCATTGTAGACCAACCCTCGCTTTGTCTATTTATCTAAACCATTGACGAACGCCGTCCAATATCTTTATTCTTGGGAATTTGTTTGTCTCTTGTTGCCATTGTCCCAACGATATGACATGCATCTAGTGCTTAAGCAAGGTAAAAAGAGCTTAAATTTAACCATAATTATACATTCTCATATAGGATCTTGAGCAGCGGAAGCTTAGGCGGGGAGTCGGAGGAACTAGATGAGTCCCACCTGATAGAGTCCTTGGATAGTGTCATAAAAGTTTTACAAAGGGAGAGAGAAAGAGGTTGGATACAGGGAGGAACAATCAAAGGATCGTATGTTGAGCTTGTCGTGCCACGTAACTTGGTAATAGTAGGAGATATACATGGTGATATAACCACTCTGTGGTTTATTCTAGATCAGATAGACTTCGAGTCCTTCCTAAGTAACCCGTCCAACAAGCTTGTCTTTTTAGGCGACTATGTAGACAGGGGGGCCAACTCTATTGCGGTACTTTTTGCAGTAAGTTCTCTGAAAAGGAAATTCCCGGATTCCGTTATCCTAATGCGTGGAAATCATGAAGCTCCAATCGAATTTCCATTTCCTTCCCATAACCTCCCAACCGAGGTGATCAGCCGTTTTGGTTATTACAGGGGTAGATTGATTTACAATGATAAAGTCTTGCCCTTTTTTCGTCTATTAACTCTCGCTACTCTGATTGAAAGCTCGCTCTTCCTGGTACATGGCGGTGTTCCTACAGGAAACTATGATCACACCTTTAGAGAGCGTCTTGGTTCCGCAGAACAGACGTATACTAATAATAGCATCATGGAGGAAATATTGTGGAACGACCCTCGACAGGGAATTAAAAACAGTGAGGGATGGGAATATTCCAGGAGAGGCATTGGCAAGCACTTCGGGATTGAAATATCGAGGAAATGGCTAGGAGTTTCGCACACCAAAGTTATCGTAAGAGGGCACGAGCCATGCCAAGGATTCAGGATCGACCACGATGGCTCTGTGATGACCCTATTTTCTTGCCAGGAGCCCTATCCGAGTTTTCAGGCAGCTTACATCTATGTCGATGCTCAGGAACTACAATCCGTGAAGGATGCAACTGACCTATCCTCTCAAATTTACAAAATCTAGTCACAGTGCAATATTTGACTTTATCTCCTTGCAGCGCTTTCTCAGGGAAACGGTGGATATGTCAGCAACTTGACATATTTCGACTTGCCTAAGGAACTCGTTGCAGGTCTGCGAAGCCAAATAGATTACTGCCCCCGCAAGTGCTCTTGGATTTTTTCCAATGGAAATTCTATTCTGTTGCACCTTTGAGTAGATCCTTAGTCCCTCCCTCTTTGTTTTCTCGCTCAAGTTCAATCTATTTGATATGAGTGTAACGTAATCAGGGCCGTGAAGAACTGGCACTTGCAATGAGAGTTCTCTAATTATTAACTTATAGTGTGACATGATATCTTTACTAGATAGGTTGCATACGCCTGCAATATCTGATATGGTTTTTGGCGTGGCAGTTTCCCTGCAAGCTGCGTACAAAGCTGCTCCAACTAGACCCAAAGTAGATCTCCCTTTCGCAAGCTTTTTTATTGCTGCCTTTCTGTAGATATACGCCGCGCTCTCGAGGACCGCCTGGCTCAAATATAATTTGTCACCGAAGTTATTCATAAACTTCAAGGCTTTCTCTAGGTTTCTCGAAATGGAATCATTAAGTTGAGACCTATTATTCCAAGTACGTAGCCTTTGTATTTTTACTCTTTGTGCTGGTTCTAATGCTTTTCCTCTCGCATCAGTATCTCCCACCCCTATCAGGGTAGACAATCCCTTATGATGTATGGCAAGTGATTCGGGCATTCCAGTTCTTGACCTATCGCGGAACCCAGATGTGGGGGTAGAATTTGAACCATGTTCATTGTTGTAGTAGTCATCACTTGCGACGCAACCACAAGCGCTGCATACGAGCTCGTTGGATGCTACGTCGAAAATTACCAGCTCACTTTTGCATTCCGCACATCTTAGAGTTTCATTATTTGCGGTAATTCTCCAATCACTTCCTTTTTTATCTAAGGACATTGATATAAGTCATTAGCAGAGCCGGTCCAGTATTTTTTAATATAGTTTTTCTAGAAATTAGAATATCTTAGCAATGAGACCTATTTACTTAGAAATCTCCACTAAGGTGTATCAAATCAAGAGAATGCTATAAGGATTATTCTATACTCTTAGACAATAAAAATCTATAATAACTGGTAATAACTGTATTGCTAAGTCGGAAGTTTTATCAACAACTATTCAGGTGCTATCCAAAACGACCGTCAATTATTTGCTTTTCCCGTGGCATAGACCCGCCAATGAATATTAAAGACGGCATTGAATAAAATGATGCTACTAGGAAGTCTTATATCGATGAGATACACGTAAATGAGTAGATGCCAAAACCTGGCTTCAAATCCATTACTGTAAGCGACCATGTATACAACAAATTCTTTGCAACTTACGAGAAAAATCGTCGAGGCTTGGAGCTTAAGGGAATTACAAGCTTTTCGGGATACCTCACTAGCATGATGGAGGAGGCGATGGCTAAATACGAGGCATTTGCAAGACACTCGCCCTTTATGGAAAAAATTGACGTCGAGCAAAACAGAATAACTATAAAGGACAATAAGCGAAACAAGATAGCTGAAGTCTTTCTAAAAGATGATCAATTATACTGCTCTCTCGATGGGAATACCGATTGCGTTCATATAGGCTTTGTATATTCCTTGCCTGAATTATATAACATCATAGCTACAAGAGGCATACGGATTTCACGTCCATCATTCAAGCAAACAAAGAATAAAATTAGTAATTTTATTTAGGACTTGGAATGAGAACTGCCATCAGGTAACCACCTCTAAAGGGTGGAGGGAGTGGGATTCGAACCCACGAACCTCTAAAGGACGGGATCACGCAATAATGATGATCTAGTCATCCAATCTCTTTAATCTTGAGTCCTGCGCGTTTGACCAGGCTTCGCTATCCCTCCTCTTCAGTTTTTTCAGTTAGCTCCTTATTTCATCGTTGCGCTGAAAATGAGCATTAGCGGTCTCTCAGAGATTTCATCTCCCTCATTTTAGCTGGAAGCTATTTTTCTATATTATTGGTGCTGTATGTGCCCAACCGGGTAAGAAATATCCCGAGACCCTTAGTGGACCAATCCGTTGGAGGTAAACTATCCACAGACTCTAACTGTACTCCGCAGTAGCGCAGAAGATTATTATTCCAAAGGGGTAAAACTAACGAAGGAATGAAGATCAATGAGCTAAAACCAGGAATGCGCGCAGTCAGCATCAGTGGAAGAATTGAAAATATAACGGAAGCAAGAAGCGTCAATCTTAGATCCGGAGGAACAGCCCAAGTGGCGGATGCTACTATTTCCGATGAAACTGGTAGTATCAAGCTCTCCTTGTGGGATGAGCAGCTCAATATGGTAAGGGAGGGAGACCAGGTCTACATAGAGAATGGTTACACGCAGGAGTTCCGAGGGGAAACCAGTCTAAACGTCGGAAAATATGGAAAGCTGAAGAAGGTTTAATGAACTACCTGTACTATCGATAAGCCCAATTTCGTGCACTTAGTAGGTACCTAACATAAGGAAGAGATACTCTCGGGTGGTATCGCCAGGTGCTTTCGTCCTTAAAGCTCAACTGATGTATCCGGTATTTGACGAACTATTTTGCGACGCAGGTTGGGTGCCCCCAATCATCCGTCCCGACCTTCCGGCTATTTGTTGTTCAATAGTTTGTATCAGAGCTTCGGTGTCTTTCGCTCGTTTCTCTAGGTTAGCCATGTCAATCCTGATATCAATTATCGAAAGCAATGTCTCTAAAAGAGACTTGGAAGACTTTGCATCGACCACATATCCTGACGTTTCTGCTAATAGACAAATACCTTTCATTCCGCGCATTTTGGCAATACCAATCAAGATGCCATTCATCCCTGTTATACTGCCGCCATCCATTGCAAGAACCCCCTTTTCCCGAAATGTTTTCACAACCTCTGGATGGGTTGCAGTCCCGAATATTCTCGGTTTGTCAATAAAGACACCCGTAATGTAAGCGGCTAGCGTGAAAACCTGTTTAGGATTAAACTTAGCCGCAAGATCCAGGATCTCCTCGGCAAGAAGATACTCCGAGTCAGGGCTAGCAGGTTGCGAATCCCCAGTCAACAGTAGTAAAGAAGTAGCTTCCGGTTCCGTATTTCCAAAATAATAAATACTATTTTTTATTAAATCTGAGGTTCCATCAGGTCTTATTAGAATCTGTGGAGGAAACGACGTTGAGTAAATATCAGCCAGGTGCTTTGCTCTTAATTCTTGGATAAGGTGATCCACGGCTAGTTTCCCGACAAAGCCGCTCCCGGGTAATCCACAAATCAAGACTGGGTCATGCAATACGGGAACGCTGTCATCGCTGAATACGACTTTTATCCCCTGTCTTAACGACACCACATTTTCTAAGTCCATGAGAAGGCTTTAATACCTTACTAGGGAAGGCCTTTTCAAAAAGCTTGGCAACCCTATTACAGTACTACTCCTAAAAAACCTCTTAGAATGCAACGCCTATCTGCTGACATACCTCGGCAATCAACCACTGATGCTCACAGCCCTTGTCTCCGAGAATATTCCTTATGGGCCCGGTGATGCAACCCTACTGCTTCCTGGTTATTTTCACGATCGAATGTTATAGGGTTAGGGCAAATTCTTCGTAATTCTAGACACAGCAGCGGTCTGGGAACAACAATGATCAATTAATTATAACCAAAGGGTGATTTTTTTATACATCCTGATCCTCATTCGACCAATAGTCTAATTTACTGAGATCCATGTTTGCTTTCATGGAGTCTTTCTTCCAGCTGGGGCCGCAACTATCGAACCTCAATGAAGTTTGAGTCCTGGTTCTTCGCAATAATGTACTCTGGGGGCTGTAGGACAATCCGAATCTTTCATCCTTCCCATTGGAGGGATCGCAGACGTCAATTGCCATCGGTGTTCTTCTATGCAAGCTCAAGTCACATTCAAGGCTGTTAATAATGATAGTAATAGAATGTCTGGAGACTGACCCTGCATATGACTTGCTACTCTGGAATTTCCTCTCCTAGCCTTACGGAGGGTTTTTTTTGAGGAAATTTCTCCAGGTCGGAATTTATCCTTGGGGGTTATCCTTACGAGGAGATGAATGATCTATAACGACAAATCGAATTGTGTGATGTCCATTGTTTGGGCCAGTTTTGTAGACCGGCGACTGTGTAAAAAGGGTAAGTTTAGCACTCTTTCCAATCCAACAGTCTTTTGGACATGAGCAGTTCACTCGCTGCATACGTTATACGATGTTCTATAGCCTTGCATCGATTTTGTTGAGTAATAGGGTGCGAATTTAAATTGAATTCAAAAACATGGATACCAAAAATAACTAATAGAAGCTCAGGACTTCACTCAAAAAATCTGACAACAATGAAATGCATCTGAACTGGGATCGATGCCTAAGAGCATGCCGGTGGCGTCGGTTGCCAATCTTAAATATCTCTTGCGGCTAGATCCTGTAATCACTCCAATTTCAACCTATTTCTTCGTTTAGATTACTGACTTATTGAGCAGCGACCAAGGATCAGTATGATCACTTTGCAATTTTGGCTTTGAATATCTGTTTGGCACAAAAACTAGATTAACTACTGACGTTTTAATATAAATATCGGGTAGAGATGAAAAAATTTTTTATTGGAAGGGTAAAACAGATAGGTGTCATCTCAATAATTTCAATTGTAATTCTTTCTTATGGGTTATTTTTTTATGTCCAGGGTATTACTGAAAGTAACGTCAGGAATAGCCTATTTGAGCAGCAAAAGGATCGTCAGGTCGAGTCTGTTCTAAGTATATCGCAAAACATAGAGTCTGACATTAGTCTTGTATTGCTTATGCTAGATGGTTTGGCGAATTCATATTATTTTCAGCAAGGAGAGCTTTACAGCGAGGATACAAAGGATCTCATGGAGGAGAAGTACCAACAATTTAATACAATAATTGACAGATTGTTCGTTTTAGATAAAAACGACATTGTGACTCTGAGTGTGACTCAGAGAGGTTCGGAAACTTTTATCGGAAACGACCTATCCCTTCGAGAATGGGTAAGCGAGAGCAAAAGGACAATGGAAACAGTTTTCTCCAATGGCTTCGAAAGGCAGGGGATATATACCATTTTTATAACCCATCCAGTGGTAAGCAGAGATTCTAACGAATATATGGGAATGGTTGTGACATCAATTCCCACTGTTAAGTTTTTTTCACAGTATGGAAATGTGAAAGATAACGGTATGCCCTTCCTCGTCGCCTACGATAAAAATGGCATCATTCTTGCAAACGGCGCGAACGAAGATTTGGTTGGCGAAAGCTTTTTCGGCCCCGTCGTACAAAACTTTATCCAGCAAGATCGCATCCTAAATAATTTAACACGTAGCCTCCTTTCTGGGCAGTCAGGCCACGGAGTTTATGACTACGGGAGAGGTGAGCGTCTTACGACTCAGTCAGCCATTTCCATAGATGGAGAGCCCGTATTCTCGATTCAACTAGTCACGCCAAGCGCCCAGATATACTCCGAGATTAATCAGGTACTTTTTACTGAAAGAATGAAGATGTTTTCCTTGTTAGCAGGTACAAGCGCCGCAGTGGTAGTGCTCATAGTCTTTATTATAAAATGGAGTAGTAGCCTAGACCGTGAAGTTAAAAGAAGAACGATGGAACTAAATGAATCAAACCAGCGCCTAGCTCTGGCCAACGAACAACTTAAGACGCAAGAGAAGATGCAGAAAGAGTTCATAAATGTCGCTGCCCACGAGCTCCGAACCCCCATCCAGCCGATACTCGGATTGTCGGAGATTCTTAGGTCAAGGCTTGCTAAGGGACCAGAATGGCAAGGGCAGGAGCTCTTAGATATTATTATCAGGAATGCAAAAAGGCTGCAGCGACTGGCAGAAGACATACTCGACGTCACTAGGATTGAGAGCCAGTCGCTCCGCCTTAAGAAAGAACGGTTTAATCTGTACGAAGTGGTTTCAAATATAGTCGAAGACTATAGAAATCAAATGACCAGGGCAAGTACTGACGCGAAATCTTCTGATGGGCACAGAAATATCAGGTTGATCCTTGCGCCCGCTGGAGAAGACCTAACCGTCGAAGCAGATAAAAACAGAATAGCACAGGTGATTTCAAATCTATTGAGTAACGCCATAAAATTTACTAGGCAAGAGCCAGAGGAAGAAGAACCGTCAGAGAATTTAAAAATGATTTTGATCACTGTCGAAAGAGATGATATACAGAAGGAAGCTATTGTAAGCATAAGGGACGCGGGAATCGGAATCGATTCGGAAATATTTCCTAGACTTTTCTCGAAGTTTGCCTCGAAGTCATTTGAAGGGACAGGATTGGGACTATTTATTTCTAAAAGCATAGTTGAAGCTCATGGAGGTAAAATATGGGCTGAGAACAATTCTAATGGCAGCTTGGAAGGAAATGGAGCCACGTTCAGGTTCAGTCTAGCTTTGAGCGACACAAAGCAAGAAGACATTCATGCCACAATAGATCGCTGAACAGCAAAGATTCTGGCAGTTTAGTAAGAATGACGATAATTTACCTTTACGCAGACACCGCGTATCGCTAACCTGTTATTTAGTGTAATATAAAGTCTGGCAATTCGATCCATGGTTTCTTACTCAAAATCGCCTTAGAATTTTTGGTTTCAAAAGACTTGGACTTGCTTTCAGACCTTCGATAAGCAATAGGAGCTTATCCTTGTCAGCCGGTAATGATCCACCCATAGAGTATACATTTGAAGCATGGTTAGCCCTAAAAATTATTGGACTCAGAGGATTTATCTGTGCAACGAGCCTATGCAGCTCGTCAAGGATTTCGACATCCTCGAGGGGTACGAAAGGTTCCCCAAACTTGTAAACAAATTCCTCTTGAACAGCTTCCTCGATCTGAAGGTTCAGTGCAGCCAAATAATCAGGAGATGCGATGCTCACCAGACGGGCTGTGTCCGCTATGTGCTGCATTGTGTATGTTCGCCCTCCTAGTCCCAATATTACCATACAGGAAAGGATAAAGTTATGCG
>JALZGI010000575.1 GCA_030861105.1 Thermoproteota archaeon | reverse complement strand
CATTCTGCATGAAGGCGCACGATGAGACTGAAGCGGGAAGGTTAGTCTTGGGCACTCCCCGTTTCCGCGTGTTGATCTGCGTATGGAACACCAGGGCCAGAGTTTTCTGGGTTGTGACTGGGTGTTTGGGAACATAATACCACTGACCTTGATTATTACCGCGCATTTTTAAAGATTTTAGATGAAGTCGTAGAAACCCTTGGCCGCATCCCCGAACCCCTGGAACTTTCAACCGAGAAGCTTGTCCGCTATGCCGGTAAACGCTGGAGAGCAGGCCAGGATGCGAGAAGTAAGTCCACCGGAAAGAAGACGGCACGACCGTCTACGCTGAAGGAAGTGCATGAATTTATTGAGATTAACCGCTATACCGGCATTCAGGGAAATTTATACAATGCTGAGTCAGGGGAGTACGCCAAAGTTGGGGAAGAGCCGTTGTTTCGAAAATTCGTCCTTCGCGGGGAGAAGATGGATGATGGCAGAATCGCGGACACTAATTATGTCTGGCTTGCGTCCTGGTTTCGCACTAACTATGAACATCACTACCTAAGGACGATTGACTATGCGTTCCATCAGCGGCTCCGCAAACCCATAGCCAAAGCCTTGTATCCGCTTCTGGCCACAGGATGGTATGCGTCAGGTGGTCGTCCTTTTGAGAAACGCTATAGCGCCATTTGCCAGCGATTTCTTCTGCAGCAGCACCCCCAAGCGTCTCTCATCAAACGACAGCTTGGACCTGCGCTTCAGGAACTCCAAGGGACTGAGGACAAAATTAAATATGCCAGGAGTAAGCGGCCTAGGGATCAACAGCGCGAGCAATATCTTGAGAAATGGCAGCTCCGCCGTTCTGCCGATGGCAAGGATTGGATTCTGACGTTTTTCCCTGGCACAAAGTATTTCGAAGATTTAGACGCGGCCAGAGACCGTCAAAAGCTTGCGAAACGCCTACCCAAGGCACTCAGTCCCGCCACAAGGAAACGCGCTTCTTCTGCCAACCCCCCTGACGATTTCGCATTTTTTTTCGAGGAGATCGGCAGAATTCTTCCAGTGTTACACCTTCCCGATGAAGCCGAACGAAAGAAGGTAACCGCTCTCTGTCGCAAGTGGCTCCAGTTTTATCCGTTCTACGGCGTTATTGACCAAGCTCTCTCCGAATATAAACACGATACCGAAGATCTACCCCTGGATAAGCAGGTCGAGACACCCCTTGCCTATTTCCAAAGGATTCTGCACCGCATCGCCCACACGCAAGGCTACCCTTGGATCAAGCCCAAGCCTCGGGAGTGCGACGGCTGCGCTCAGCATCCCAACGTTTCCTAGCATCCCTGCTATTGGCCAACCTGTCTTTTAATTAAAATTTCATTAAAAGGCAGGTTGTGGATAACTTTTCGGTCACCTGCCTTTTAATCAAAAAACCCCTGCCTTTTAATCAAGACATACCTGCCTTTTAATCAAAAAACCCCTGCCTTTTAATCAACGGTCTATGTGAAAAAACCCTCTAAATACGCGGTCTTTCGAGCTATTTCAGCCTCTCTCATTATTCTCATTATTTCTCATTACTCCCATTCGTCGGCCGAGCGGCCGACAGGATGGCGGGAAAGACCTTGGCAGAGCAGATCCGACCCCTTCCGGCGACACGCCGTAATCACACGCTACCTTATACTCTATGACTTATTCTGTTGTGCCGCTCACCACTTTTCCCCTGACAGGTTGGCTAAGGTACGCGATCAATGATGACTCCTTACCCGTGCCTGCATTACTTCTATTTGCCTCTTCGGCTTTTCGCCTCAAAATGCCTGTAGTTAGCAAATGCAGGCGCGGCTCACCGCCTCGCCGGACGCGTTGGGGAAGGGACGAGTTCTACCTCTTCAACCTGACCTATTGACTACCTGTCTACAACCGATTAAGAAGAGAAGAAGAGCAGCAGCCCGCCGTATATCAGCCAGCTGTCTGAAAACGCCAAAGTCGCCAAGCCGAAGGAGACTCTATATGGCAGACCCAAACCAGGGCGCTACGATGACTGCCTACTGCAACAAATGCCAACGGGAGACGACGTGGATGTTTAAGGAGGCATGGCTCATTGGAGGATGGTGGGAATGTATGGGATGTGGGAGGAAGTTTCATCTTCGCTTTTGTCAACGTTATCAACTATTTATGTAGAACAAATGGCATCCAACACCGCAACGGCCACGCTGCTAACTCCCGCGACATGGCCGTTGCATGAGAGCATCCGCCGGCTTTCCCTAAGAATTGGAGAAATTTCGGGCGCTAGGGCATTTACCCTTTACCACACAACTACTTGGAAGGCTGTCATCAAACGAGCAATAAATGAAAGCCGGGAGAAAATGCCTTCAGCAACGCCGAAATGCCGGTAAATGTCTCTCATCTTGCCATCTCAAGAAACATCATCTCATCAACTCGTTACGAGCGAGTCTAAATGAGAGCACCTTGCCCAGCAATGATGTTCTCAAGGCTCTACCGCCCAAAATTTCTCCGTTTCTCCAGGAAGGCCTATTC
>JALZGI010000546.1 GCA_030861105.1 Thermoproteota archaeon | reverse complement strand
GAATAGGTTCGTACCAGAGCATTAACAGTGCTCCTGTGATTCCAAGAATGATAAATATGACAAAAGTAAGCATTCCTAAGAAACCTAACGGGCTTACAAATCGGGTAGGAAAAGTAAATTTCATACCCATAAATATAGTACGCTCTACTCCTGCGTAAACCCATCTCAGGAATAGTACTAGGCTATTTTCACGCTTTAAGGAAACGACCAAATCCCACTATCCCGTTCCCATCTACACTCCAGTTTGGGGGCTTTATCCATATATCTCCGTTATTGTCAACCTCAAGATCTAACATAGGAAGAACATTTGAAGGAGGCGATTGCAAAGACGCCGGTCCGGCAAAAGCCTTCCCAGTAAGGGGATCGTAGAGACTTCCGTGGCAGGGACATTCTCCTCTTTTTCTTCCAGGCTCGGGCCAGTACTTCCACAGACACCATAAATGCAGACAGACCATACTAAACATCCTAAATGCAGAGGCATCATTATTGCTTCCGCCGAGCTCCTCAGGCAGCCGAATGAATTGCCAGGTCCTAAAAGCCTCTTGGTTTAGAACTGGATCATCACTTTTTGGATATACTACTGCCTCAGAATGGTTGACCTGAAAAGTCTTTACATTAGCCTGGGAGCCATCAGGTAACTCTACTTTCGCTCTCTCTGAGACGGAGCCAGTAGGGTTAGGGAGAAATTTTCCCCAGTCGACAAATGGAGTAAACGTAATCACCGTTCCAGCAGCAGCCATAAGTTTCAAAAAGTCACGGCGCGAAACCTTTCTTCCTACGCGAGAAGGCCCTTGCTGCGCTGCCATGATAAGAAGAACTGGGTGTTAAGGCGTCTATAAACTTTTGTCTCAGACCTAGATCCGACACTATGCTTGGCAGGAAGTCGTCACTACAAATGATCGCTGAAATAGGAATCGGTCATAATACATCAACATACAATGGAGCCGAGAAGAGAACAATGGCTTTTTGGTAAAGTTGTAATTGCGGCTATATGTTTATTATTTGTTTAAGCGTACTCTAGCAATACCGTTTAGGTAATGGATGTGTTGTACTGTAGGATTGATAGCACCTTTGGGGAGCCTAGCAATGATGTCATACTTCCTAGATCCATTGGCAATTATACGAACACTTCCGCTATCGGATTCATATATCGCATGGATCTCTGAAGCATCTGAGACTCCACGAACTTCAGTTATTATCTCATAGGAATCAGGCCCTTCTATTACTTCGGGTGCAGCCGGAGGGGCGGCTTCTTCTACTCTCGGTCTTTCTCTTCTAACCATTTGGATTCTTTCAGAGTTAGGTAATTGAAGGGGACCTTGTCCAACTAACACCTTCCAGCCATATCCAGTTCCCATCCCAACAATAAATCCGCCGATATGCGCAAAGTATGCAACACCGCCAGGTTCTCCAATAAGAGCAAAGATAACCTGTAAGACGAACCAAAATGGAATATAAGCTAATGCAGGGATTCTTACGGTGGTTATAAAAAAAGCAATTATCACTGTAAACACCTTTGCACGTGGAAACATCAAAAGATATGCCCCTAGGACTCCAGAGATAGCACCCGAAGCGCCTACCGCAGGAATTTCCCCACTACCCACACTTACTGCGTACAAGCTATGCAAAATAGCCGCAGCCATACCCCAACCAATATACATAAAGAGGTATTTTACACGCCCGAATCGGTCCTCTAGGTTGTCACCAAATACAAACAAAAAAACCATGTTTCCTATAATGTGGGCTATACTCCCATGCATAAACATCGAGGTCACGAGCGATGCAACGTTACCATTGAGAACCGATTCTGGAACTGCGCCGTAATTTCTAAACAGGATCTCGGTCGCATAGGGATTTGAAAAAAGGCCAGTCGCACTTGCCTCCCATATAAAAACCACGGCGTTTATCGCTATTAAACTATAATTTAGATAAGGCCTACCATGTAACCTCTCTGTGTCGTCATGAATAGGAAACATTATCTTTTTGTGCTAGCTGATAAACTATTATCCGGAAATAAGTCTTCCCTTTAGAAAAGACCGATCTTTATATGAAAATATCATGAACCTCCAAAGGGATTAGTGTTAGGCATATCACCTCCTCTCTCAGTGTGTGCTTTTCTAATGTGTCTTTTCACCCTCTCTTTGTCTGGGAATTTCATGTTACAATGTTTGCATTTGATTAATCCTTTGTCTTCTTCTTCCTCTTTTTTCTTTCTTTTGAAGAAATCCAGTTTAAACATACTTCAAGAAAGAATTTCCACCTTCATTAAAGTTTGCAATATAAGTCCAATATTACCAAGAAATAACCGACCAAGCAGTCTATATTTATAACAATAATAATTGAAATAGTAAGTGATAATTAGGACATTACTATCATAGTAAGAGTTGATTTGACGCCATTGAGTTTCCGAAGCTTCCAAGTAATAGTCTCTTTAACTTTCTCCATGGTATCTGCCTCAAGCTGTGCCACGATATCGTAAACCCCGTAAACCTGGAACACTTCCTTAACGCCATCCAATTTTTTCAGGTCTTGTACAATTGAATCCTCGCTTCCTAACTCGGCATTCATCAACACGAAGGCCTGCGGCATTGTTGTCATATAAAATTGCCGAACTATAAAAAGATAATGAGGCAAGTGGCGTATGTATGGTTAAGGTGTAGCAGATAAGAGTGTGTGATGAGATGGAGTTAGAGTCCTGCAATCAGTTTATCTGGAATGGCGGCTGCGTCTTAATAATTATTATCATATTTCGTTATTGAGTTTGTTTTCTTCAAATGGTCCCGCCTTTTCCCATTGGTATGCAAAAAAGTCTTCGCACCAATCATGAAATTGGTTACTATCACCATAAAACATCACATTCAAATCGGGTTCACCTTTTAAATTGGGAAGTATCACGCATGAATGTTTTTCATTAAAAATTGTCATTACGCTTACAGATTTGACCATACGTCTTTCCACAAGACCCTTAGTAAGTAAATTCTGCCATCCGATTTTTTGCAAAATTTTTCTCCTCCCTTTTGGGATTATTGGGTTGCGAGGAAAAATATATGAAAACTTAACACCGGCCGCTACCTTGGCGCCGAGTGTTTCTATGAGGTCCAAAGGTACCTGAGCCATTATTTCCTTAATATAAATATTAGATTCATAGTAGAGAGTTTTCCACCTCTGAATAATGGGCATGACCCCATGCACGATCTCGCATCCTTGGAAGGAACCTATTCGCTGAATAAATTTTGGAGGTAGGTCTCCAAGGCCATGGTCAAGAAAATACTCCTGCTGTGCGGAAAGGAATGCGTATGCGGGAATAAGAGACACAATTATTTTTCCATACGGTGTTAACGCAAAGTCACCATCACTGTATTTATGAACTAGCCCAAAGTCGACTAGCCGCGTGATGTTTCTATGGGCCTCCTGCATGGTGGCATCTATTTCTGAAGCCAGCTTGGAAAGACGGTAGTTATTTTGTTTCAATCGTATCAAGATAGACAAACGCAATTCACCTGCAAGTTCAAAGAAGAGAGATTCAGCTCCAACGCTGGGCTGTCCGGACATCTAGTTTATTTTCAACGCCCTTAATTTAAACCTGTTAAGGTAGGTATCCGCTATTCAAGAAAAGAGACGGCCATCTTGCCTTCAATTAGTTGAATAGAATTCAGGCATCTATCCCTCCGATACGTCTTGGTCGCCTTCCACACCAGAACTTTTTCCCTCAACCTTATAATTTAGATTATACTTGCTATTTTTGTTGCATCATGAGATATATACCTCGTGCCTGCCAGCCTGTCTAACTATTTCGCGTAAAACTTTACCCTTTGTTAACTACTGCCTAGTCTCAAGGACTAACTCTCGACATGGTTCGTGGAAATAAAACGGCATCTTTGATGTCTTCGGTTTTGATTATCCACCTTATTAGGCGTTCTACTCCAAGACCAAATCCTCCATGCGAGACTGAGCCGTATCTTCGTAGGTCCAAGTACCACTGATAGTTATTGATGTCCAATCCTTCCTTTTGCATTCTGGTTATAAGAGCTTGATTATTATCCTCTCTCATCCCACCGCTTGTAATTTCTCCAAAGCCATCAGGGGCGAGCATATCTGCAGCAAGACCATAGCCCCTGTTCTCTGGATTCTCTTTAATATAGAAAGGCTTTACTGCTAAAGGATAACCGATAATAAATTTAGGTTTTAAAGCATTTTTTGTTAGTTCTCGTTCTGAATCAATATTAAGGTCGTCTCCCAACTCGATTTTCCGATTTCTCCCGTCTTTGTCTGTGAGAGTAAAATCGATAGAGCGCAAAGAATCTATAGCCTGCTCATAGGAGATTCTTTCAAAGGGTGGCTTTATATTATTAAAAACAGAAGTGTCCCTTTCTAAAATAGCAAACTCTGCTTGTCTTTCCTCTATAATATTTTTCAAAATGTCACAAATTAGTTCTTCTTGTACTTTCAGTATATCCTCCAACTCTACCCATGGCGCCTCAGCTTCCAAATGTGTGAATTCAGAGAGGTGCCTAACGGTTCTCGAACTCTCGGCTCTGAAGGATGGAGTGATACACCACACTTGTCCTAAACTGAAAACCATCGCTTCAAGATAAAGCTGCGCACTTTGTGATAGGTATGCATAATCGTTGTTAAAATAATTTATTTTGAAAAGCGTGGATCCTCCTTCGACTGCTCCCTTCACGATGATAGGAGGAGTGATCTCCATCCAATCATTAGTGATAAACCAATTACGTGCAAACTTGAGCAGAGAAGCACGAATTTTTGCTATTGCCACCATTTTCCTGGCTCTCAAGGCTAAATGTCGATTGTCCAGCAGAAGATCTACGCTTTGAAATTCGCCTATTGGATAGTTTAGGTCTGCTACATTGAATACCTTAATGTTATTTCCCCTGATTTCATATCCTCCTTCCGGGGCTCTTTTATCTCTGTTTAGGACTCCAGTAATTTGCACTGATGATTCAATGGTCAAATTAATCGGCACACTGTTAGTAGGAAGAACACTTTGAATTACTCCACCTCTTTCGTCGCGCACAATCAAAAACGTATTTTCCTTTTGTTTGCGTAATCTGTATACCCAACCCCTTATTGTAACACTCTTTCCGACATACTCTTCAGATTTCAGTTCATCGGCTCTTAGCATGAATGTTTAGCTATTGTCTGTTTTTCTACATATAAGTTGGTCATACGGGTCAAACAGTTGACGAGAACTATTGCCAATTGGCGACTGTATTGTGTTACTATAGCTGCTGACACAATTTATAAAGCCTTTTCCTTATTATCCATTTCATTTAAAAGCATGCTTTTTAGGATCTGTAAAAGTAGTAATATCATAGAGAATTCGATGAAGGCATTTTCTGTTGATAAAATAGATGTTTTGGTAGTTAGACACAAGGGAGAATTATTCGCATGTAATAATTCGTGTCCCCACAGAGGCGCATCACTGTCCAAGGGAGAAATTAAGGGGGATAATATCGTTTGTTACATGCACGGATATGAGTTTGACATTTTCACTGGGAAACTTATGAATATGAAATCATGGAAGAAGGACTCGCGCTGGATGGAGCAAACGGCTGCGTGGAGGGAATCTGGAGACCTGATAATGTACCACGTGGAAGAGAAGGACAACGAAGTATATATTGACATCCCGAATGAAAATCTCAAAAATGCCACTTAGAGCAATCTAACGGCCCTGCTGCAAACTGTTTCTCATGATTTCTTTATCAATTATCCTTATCACCAAAAGGAATGAATGTCCATCCATATTATTCCGGAACAGAGTCTGTTACCAAATTTCCATTTTCAATCTTAACGAATAGAAATCGGTTATCTTTGAAGATAAGCGTAATTTCTGTGGGATCCACCTCTACGTCTAACAATTCCTGACCCTTAATTCCATCAAACTTAGTCATAATCCAGTATACTGTTACGGCTTACATCCCTATTTAGATTGTGTTGTTTTTTGTTTTGTTTTTGGGTTGATATTTTTGTTAAATTCTGGTTTTCACGTATCTTGAAAAGTATGAGGCATAGGAGTCGATTCTCAGGGACTTTGAAAATTCCCCGGACTTAAAGAAATTAGAAATGTGAAAATGTCCACCCGGAGAACCAATTTACTTGTTTGCACCAGCGGAACCTTGTTCGGATTCGCTGCCAGTGTCGTCAGCGCCTGCAATACCCTTAGCCATACCTTTCTTCCTTGCTATTTCTGCTGCCTCGCTGACATCCCTTTTTTCCTGACCTGGTTCAACAATTTTTTCCGTCATTTCTCTTTTGACTGCTGTGGGTTCATGTTCCTTTATTTTTGCAGGCGTCATTGGTTCTTTTTCTCTATATGATGTCAGGGGATCATCTTTTCTTCCTGTTTCAGTTCCCGGCGCACCTTCCTCAAAAGTGGATGTAGCTCCTTGCTGATCCTTTTTGGCCTGTCTGTTTGCACCAGGGGCCTCCCTCGCGATTGCTCGAATATCCTCCGGAGTTGGCTCTGTCTCCCTTTCGAATTTGGCGCTTACCAAACCAATTGGGGTGCTAATGTACAAGTAGCTACCGTCATAATTGTAGATAAAGGGCTTTGGAATATAATAGAGGTGCACTTTTGCAACCCCCTGCCTGACGACTATAAACTCGTTTCCAACCCTCTCAACGTCTCCTATATCCGCATCATCGATAGTTCTGACGTGCTTATGGATTACTTCTTCCCAGGGGATGTTAAGGGTTTCGCCAGATTGTACATCCTGAAGGGTAACTCCTGGTTCACGGGCCATGAAAGGTATGCCA
>JALZGI010000533.1 GCA_030861105.1 Thermoproteota archaeon | reverse complement strand
GCCTAAGATATATCCCGCGGTAGTCCTATCTTTCAACTTTAACTGAAACTTGTCACGCAGGTTATTAAATAACATTTACACGAGGATCATATAATATTTCTTTAAACCTGAGTATATAAAAATGCCTATATTTTTCAACCGACTAAAAGCTCTGCAGCGGTAAATAGATACAATATAAAAAATATTTTGTAGTTAATTTACTTCAAATTTGGAAAAAGAGTAATTAAACACCTGACCATATTATACATAGATTGGCATGAAATTAAAAAATATTGCCCTACAACTTTGTACCTGCACTTGGATTGAAATAATGACATGTATAGGTATAGCCTCTTATTTGGTATACCTTCATAACTACGAACTTGCAGCTCTAACATTGATTGTGTTTGCACCACTTATAGCTTTTCATTTTGTTATCACTAAAATATCTAAAGTAGAAGATTGTGATATGGGAAGGTGCCGTAGAATAGTACGTTTTTAACCACAATGGACTAATAAGGGTAGAAGCTGTAAAATTTCCTTCCATATAGTTTACATATACTTGATGCAATGTAGCTATTTTTCACAATCTGAATATGCCCATGTCGGTAATAATAGAATATAGACAAACTACTGTTGTGCCCATGTGTGAGTTATAACAGATATAACCTAAGAATAATGCATAGGGTAGACATAAATATCGAACCTACGTCTCTGAAATATATTGCGTAAGGACTGTATTCTGGTAATATAATACATTATATTACCCGCATAAAATGGCTAAAGTTATCCTAATGACGGTTTTATGTTTACTTCGCCAGATAGGGGTTTTGCTAATTCACTCTATTATTTGCCTTTCATTTTACAACCAGAACAGGACAGGCAGCATAAGTTACTAGTCCTGAAGCGACACTTCCAAGCAACATTTTCTTAATGCCTGAACGGCCTCTGGTGCCAACTACAATCAGATTAATATTTTGTTCCTCAGCATAATCCAACATGGTACTCACCACTGATCTTTTTGCCATAATTATCTCTGACCTGAATCGGACGCCGCTCATGTCTGCTCTTTCTTGGGTGTTATTAAGCCATTTTCTCACTTCGTCTTCGGCCAGTAATATGATCTCCCTTGTCGTCAAGGGAGGGCTTTCGACGCCAGGAGATGAATATGCATAACCTATATCAGAAGTCAGTACATTGACAGCAATCAGTTCTGCATTATGTCTCTTTGCAATATCAATGGCATAATCTGCTGCACTTACAGATTGTTCTGAGCCGTCAATACCAACCATTATTTTTGAAATTCCTGTCGTCGTCATATTTTTAAAACATTAAATGGAAATATAATCATAATGATAGGGGAGCCAAAGTCTCTCCTTAAAGAAAAGTAATATTCTCATACAATAGAATATTCGGTTTTGCCTTTTAAGTATTATCAGGTTTTAGGCAACCATATATTCTGAATACATTCTATACATAATGGGTCTACATAAGCAGGTCTACATAACATGCTTAAGCCTTTGTATATCGCTTCTTGTATCATTACTAGTACCCATATTTATTCAACTAAAAGATAATAGCAGGTGCTTTCTCATTTCGGCTGTAATTATGCAAGTTTTTAGACATAAAACTATGAGCCTTGTCTTTTATTTTTATCTATCCAATGCAAATAATATCTTTATGATGTATAACTGGAGTGCTGTTAACAATTAATTAGAAAGTAACATCAGTAATATTCAGCTGGCATTCAGAGATACTTAATGAAGGTATTATTGCCAACCCACTAGCTCAAGAGGCTATGAATACTTTACAATTAGGACAGGAATCAGAGATTTAAATTCGTCGATAACTAAAAATTGTCACGTCTCACTCAAACATTGTCCTTTGTAATATTCGCCAAGCAAGAATATCCATCTTGCATATTTCTCATCAGATATCTCTCTTTTCATCCTTTTGCTATACGTTGACCGGCCCTTTGTTACATAATCACTATATTCACTGTCGCTAAGCCTAAGTACGATTTCTTTCAAACTATCCGAATACCTCCACATAAAGTACGACTTATCATAGGAACGACCAAAGCAAGTAGAGCATAAAACGATTCGTATACTATAAAGGGAGAGGGTCGGTTTATTGTGCTGTGATGTGAGGTATTTCATTGATGGTAGATACTCACAGGGTACTCACAGATACCCATATTGGTTTTTTTCCTTTATTCTGTTATTAAAAAAGAGAAAAAAGCTGGAGAATCACTTTTTAAGAAACCTTGAAGTATTTAACCAGAACAATAATGCGTAAGGTAATTGTCGAAAGCAAAACCTTTTCTAAAATACTTGTAGCTGTGGATGAATTAAAGACATCCACTGCTTCTACAGATAGAGCAATAGATTATGCAGTAAATATTGCTCAGGATTATGATGCAAAATTAATTATTCTTCATGTCATTAGGGCTGATCCAAGAGTGCACGGTATACATCCTCCAAGCCATGTAATTGAGATGAAAAAAGAAGCGGAAGCCAGTTTTGCTAAAATGATAGAAAAAATTCATGAAAATGCTGATATCCAAGATAAGGAAACTCTGCATATAAAAACAGATATTATTGCTTCTGTTGAAATCGCCGATGCTATAGTAAGGTATGCTAAAGACAAGGACATTGATTTAATTGTTACCGGAACTAGGGGAAGAAGCAAGATAAAAAATGCGTTCCTTGGTAGTATTGCGTCTGATGTAATAACATCCGCTCATTGTCCCGTACTAATAGCTAAGTAGACAAAGGATCACTACCAATTAATCGAATATACAATAAAACAAATAAATAAAACATACAAATAATGCTCCAACTCTACGAACTGACCTTACTACATAATATATGCATACTATCTATAGTGGATAGCCTTCATTAATGACGATCTCACTTTACTTAGACCAGGTATAACAAAACTTCTGGCTACAATAACTGGGCAATTTAGTCTCTCTAATAATGAGACAAAATGTTCATTATCAAATACACTAAATTTACCAATCCTTTTGCCAGTTATTAACAAGTCTGGTTGGAAAGCATTAATCGAAGATAAAATGAATCGGCAAAACTCTTGGCTATTATTTCGGATGACATCAGTAACAAAAACCTCCCTGAATTCTACACCAATTTGTTCTAAATACTTCACATGTGTTTCTTTCTCTTTTTCTTTCTTGTATTTTATGTCTTGATTGTCAATTCTGCTGTAACCTATGTGTCTTCCTTCTTCTTTTTTCTTTATAGATAAAATGGTTGTCTTGAATTTTCCAGAATGCTCAAGCCAACTAGCTGTTCTTAATACCATATCTGAATGGTCTCCTCCATCATACAGAACAACCAAGCTTTTCTTTCTATTATTTCTAAAGTCCTCTTCTTCTAGTCCTTGACTTCCCTTTTCTTTTGTAACAAAATCCTCAAATACAAGTTCCTCATCACTGATACCACCTGTCAGAATAGCAAGCATATTACATGTAGCAAGAGTTTGTAGTAATTTGTTTCCTCTTAAGGTTTCATAGTCTGTAATCAAAAGGTCAATTTTTTGCTCTTCAATAGTTGATAGTATAGCTTCATTTGCATCATGTGAGATCCTCACAAAATAATGATTTAGTATGTTTTCTTTATCTATCATCTTCTCCACAGGTTCAAAGGACTTTGAAGCCCTTTCAGTAAATGCAGCTCCTGCAGAAAGGGGTGTTTGATGGGGTACTGTAATAACTCTTAAGATATTAATTTCTCCATCATTTTCCTTTGCGGCTCTAATAGCATATTTTATCAACCTATCTGGATTTTCTGGAGTATAAGGGATTAAAATTCTAAAATGCTTTCTTGCTAAATCTCCTTCACTTGTAACTATTGGTGCATAATGTTCTATTTCCCTTCTAAAAGTGTATATTCTATAAACAGCAAAGCCTATTGCAATCCATAAAACACTAATGAGCCAGCTTATAGGCTGTGTAAATAAAAGATAAATGGCAAGACCTAATTTCAAAAATATTCCTATAACAGGTATAATAGGAAAGAATGGAGTTTTAAACCCATACTGAAGTCTATCTCCATGTATCCTTCTAATGGTAATAACTGCAATATTTACTTGAATAAACAAAAGAAGGAATATGACGCCTGCTGCAAGTGCTATTTGATCCAAAGGAAGTGCATAGGCCATTATTGCCATAATTATAGCTGATATTATTGTGGCAACATATGGAGTCTTGAATTTATGATGAATATTGCTTAGTTGATATGGTAAATTATAATGTCGTCCCATAGCAAAAGCAACTCTAGCTGATGAGTACGTAGTAGCATTGAGTGCAGCTAGACTAGAGACGATTCCGCCGGCTAAAATGACAAAAGAGCCATAAGGCAAAAAGAGCTCAGCCGCCTTACTGATTCCTAAATCACCATTTTGACCTATAAAATTCCATACAGCAATACCTCCTGTATCTTTGGAAGAAATTGCGCTTACGGATACAAATGCTACCAGGCAATACAATAATACAACAAGTGTCAGAGAGATAAAAATCGCTCTTGGTATATTCCTTTTCGG
>JALZGI010000512.1 GCA_030861105.1 Thermoproteota archaeon | reverse complement strand
AAATATACAGAGTCTCAACAAGAGACTATGAGACATATATGAACCAAAAAATGATACCAATTGCAGTAGTGTTAGCAACTGCTGCGCTGTTAGCTATGACTGCAGCAACACCATTTGCATATGCTGATGGTGGAGACCAAGAAAGTGAGACAAACAGCGAATATGATGCAGAAGCAGACTGTAACTTCAGTGGAAAAGGAAACACTTGTGCCCAAGTCCCGATTAACATAGAGATAGTAGGCGACGTAGGAATTTAGAAAAAAAGTAAATAATTCACTCCACCTTTTTTTATTTTTTAGAAGGTCTATACATTTGTCTGCTTGCAAATCTTAATGGCTCAAATCATCGTGATAGACATCTAACGGCTAATCTGCTACTAGACAATTGATATCTTGAAATTAGGACGCAGAGAATGATGGCTTCGTTCTTAATTTCACAACACTTCAGGCAGTCGCTCGACCCGTTATAGGAATAAAACCACGCTAAGAGGGTGACTTAAGTCATCAGGTCCAGCATTGACTCATGGCAATCTTAATCTTAAAAACCTCAAATATGCAATTCACCTTTTAAAGTTAATGAATGGTAACGTGAGAAATATCGATTGTTAAAAAAGGGCTATAACATTTACAAGGCAGGCAAATTAATAAAAATATTCTTGGACTATGAAGAGGACGAGCACCAAGAGAATATCAGAACTATAAGTTCCATAAAAATAACTGGAGACTTTTTTCTCTACCCAGAAGAAACTTTAGAAGATCTCGAAGCGAAGCTCATAGGGACGAAGTTAGAGAAAACTGAGCTGGAAAAAACAATAGAGGAATGTCTAGAAAAGTCTGAAGCCTTTGGTTTTGATTCAGAATCTATATCACAAGCAATATTGGGTTGTATAGGAAAATCTAGCCTAGACCAAGCAGTCGGTGCATAATCAGCGTGCAGAATAACTTGCTGACCATACAACAAACAAACCTGCTAACAATTTCAGCACGGTTCGATATGTCAATCAAATAAACTGGCTATACTTCTGTAGTAAAACAAAAACAAAATTTCTACAAAATACATAGAATCAAGAAATCAAAGAACTAAAAAATAAAAATAAGAAATAAACAACCGATGCGAAAATACAGAGAATAAAATATTGGATCTTAAATACAGCAGAATCCGGCTATTGGAAACGGGGCAAGGCTCAGCTTCGTGGAACATGGGCCTTGATCAGGCACTGATGTCGACAGTGGATGATTTCATTCCTGTGTTAAGACTATATGGCTGGAAGCCACCAGCCGTTTCCATAGGATACTTTCAGAGCTTAGAACAAGAAGTAAATGTTAAGAAGTGTCAAGATCTTGGTATTGATGTAGTGCGAAGAATAACAGGCGGAGGAGCAGTGCTCCATGAGCAAGAGCTTACCTACTCTTTTATAACAAAAATTTTTCCCATCAATATCAGAGAGTCGTACAAGGTCATATGTGAACCTGTTGTGATGTGCCTGAACAATCTCGGGTTTGACGCCCAGTTTTCTCCGCTTAACGATATCACTGTTAAAAATAAGAAAGTCTCAGGAAATGCTCAAACTAGAAGAAATAATGTGTTACTTCAACATGGAACAATACTCCTCAGAATAGATATAGACAAGATGTTCTCTGTTCTAAGAGTTCCAGCTGAAAAAATCAAGGACAAAGCAATACATGATGTGAAGGAAAGAGTCATGGGACTACAAGTGAGTTTTAACGTAATTGCAACTCAACTTCGGCAATCATTTGGCCAGAGCTTTCAGGCAGAAGTCTTCAAAGATAGTCTAAAAACTGGCGAAATTATCGAGGCTAAAATTATGCAGAAATATAAATACGGTTCCCATGACTGGAACTACAGAAGATGAAACCAGGACTGGTTGCGAGATCCTCCTAAGTGAACAGAATAACCCAAGTTAAATACTTATTGCATCTGTTTACGATGTCTAGTAAAGTAACCATATGTATGACGCCGTAGTTATCGGTGGAGGACCAGGAGGATATACCTGTGCTATAAGAGCCGCACAGCTGGGAGCCAAAGTCTGTCTAATTGAAAAAAATGGACTAGGAGGTACATGCACTCAGCGCGGCTGTATACCTACTAAGTATTTACATTCTCTGGGTGAAATAGTTAGAAGAACAAATTCAGCCAAGAAAAGTGGAATCAATGCAACTGTGCAAATAGACTATAGTGTCATGAAATCCAAAATGTTTGCTACAGTTTCAAGATTGGCCTTGGGAATAAAAAAACTGTTAGAGTCAAATGGCGTAGAGGTTATACAGGGCGAAGCATCTATACAATCGGCAAATAGAATAAATGTTGATAATGGTCTGTCTGTTGAAACAAGGAATATAGTCATTGCAACAGGAAGTGTTCCAGTATGCCTGCCAGGTTACCAATTTGGCAAACAAATCCTTTCGACCACCTCTGTTCTCGAATTGGATCAGATGCCAAGGTCAATAACTATTATAGGAGGGGGATATAGTGGCTGCGAATTTGCTTCTATTCTGAACGCCCTAGGGTGTAAAGTTTGCCTGATAGAAGCTCAAGGTCAACTCTTGCCACTACAAATTAGTGAAATAGGAGAAATAATCGAAAGGTTCATGAAACTTGACGGTATTAGAATTATGACAAAGTCCAGCGTAGATAAAATAATTGATACGACAGTTTTTGTTAATCAGCAGGAGATAAAATCTGAAAAAATCCTCATCTGCACAGGACGTAGACCAAATGTAAGGACAGAAGAACTATCAAGACTAGGCCTGAATTTAGATTCAAGGGGCATAATTGTTAACGATAAAATGCAAACCAATATCCCATCAATATATGCGGTAGGGGATGTAACAGGTATGTTCGAACTCGCCCATATGGCGGCAAAACAAGGCGAGATTGCTGCCGAAAATATCGTGGGAATAACGGACTCAGGACTCGACTATAGGATGGTACCTGTCTGCATTTTTACCTATCCCGAAGTGGCAATCGTAGGAGATTTCAGCGAAAACGATAAGACAGGAGAATTTCCCCTTGTAGCTAGCGCTAAAGCAAATTGTCTGGGAGACACCAAGGGCACTATCAAGGTTTTTGAAAAAGATGGAAAATTAGTAGGAACTTATATTGTTGCGTCCCACGCTGGGGAAATAATCGGTGAGGCAGCGCTTGCCATTAAGATGAATCTTCAAGCAAAGGACATTTACGATACGATACTTCCGCATCCAACTCTGCCGGAATCCTTCCAGGACGCTGTCAGGGATATCTATAACGAGTCTATTCACTTACCATCAAAAAGAAAGGCTGTTTAATTCCTTTAATGGAACTTAGTTGGTCAACTTTATCGGAAATGACTTCAACTTCTCACGATATAACAATCGGTAGGTCTTGGAAATGGCCCGGCTTACGTTAAGAGCTTTTTTTGACTCACTAAAGAATTTATTGTTAATTGACATCCAGCGAGGTCGATGTTGTTCATTGGACGGGTAAAAATAAAAAAGAAGGAATCAGGTTCTACTGCCCTTTTCTCAGCACATCATCCCAGGTTTGCAGTTGCTTGGATTGAATATGTGATGCCTTTCAAATCGGTCATGATGATGACTTGGATGATGCGGATGCTTGTGGGTCACAGTATGCGCATGACCCTTATGAGCAAAGAAGTGTGTATGCTCATCGGTTTTGTCCGCCGTATTGTCACTTGTTACATTGCCCAGGATGTCAGATCTAGGAGCATACCGTAGTTATGCGTACGCGCTGGGAATTTAACACATTTTTGTTAAAACCATTCTAGACCTTTGATACTATTCCATATTAACAACAATAATATAGAATCCTGCAGAACTTGAACCCATGAATGCCAGTTCCCGCCCTTCTAGTGGTCCCGTGGTTCCACCTTTAAGATTGTCAATGCATGACGAAAGGAGCCTCCAGCACATCAAAGAAGAAGTCTACAAGATGCTGTTGAGAATTCCTGCAGGCAAAGTGTCGACGTATGGTGATATTGCCAAAGCCTTAGGATACCCAAATGCTGCCAGACTAATAGGTCAGATCCTGCATAATAATCCAAACCCTGTCACGGTCCCCTGCCATCGAGTAATTCACTCGGATGGCAAAATAGGAGGATATGCTTACGGGAAGGAAAAGAAACTAAAATTACTGGAAGAAGAAGGCTTAAAATTCAGTGGCCCAGGTAATACAGACCTAGAAGAATTTCAAAAATACAGAGTATCTTGGTCCTTCTCATAGCTCGTCCTATATAGCTTAGCACAAGACAGGCTTGTTTATTATTTTCAGGTCATAGATAAACTGTTGGATTTGAACTTTGAGACCGGGAAAGACTTCGGTTTCATGTTGATTTTTCTGTAAAATAGAAAGGGAAAATGAGAGGCCGATCGTTTTATACCTTTAAGACGGCGTACCTATTCACTCTGCTGTCTCCAAACTTCTACCTGGCTTTAGCTTGCTTTACTATATCTCTAAGGTGAGAAACCGACCTGACCTGTCCACCGTTTATCTTTTTGTAAATAGTCCAATACGTTGGTCGATTAATGTCGTTTCTATCCTTTAGCACCTTAAGATAATATCTCAAGGATCTTACTTTTGCGACATATGCCGATTTCTTGCCAATTCTTGCTGTCTTTCTTCCCTTCTTGGATCCGGGACCTAGTCCGCTTTTTTTCCTGACCGACTGCTTCGCCTTTGCACGTCCTCTAGACGTACCTTTTACTTTGACCGTCCAAATAGTTCCTTTCTTCACAAGTGAACGGAGGTCTTCCCGAGTAATAGAATCTGCAATATCGTCTAGCTTGTCTGGTTCGAACCGAATTCTGTTAGCCCCTATACCCAATAGCCTAGCGACTAGTCGACGCTTCTTTTTAATATTAACTGGCATTTGATAAAACAGTCCTCAGTTGATTTTCATTCTTTATTTCTTGCAGTTGGCTGCTGGTCTCTTGATTCTTCTGTGTCTTTTTGCTGTAATTTATTGTCTGCTTTAGCATCTATATTCTGGTTGGAAGTTCCCTCTGCTTCTAAGTTCCCGCTATCGTCTTCTTCTACTTCATCATCGAGTTCGCCGTCTTCCGACTCTTCATCATCCCCCTCAGCTGATGGCCCCAGTTCTTTGGATTGATCTTTAGTTTCCACTCTTTCGTTTGCGGAAAGCTCGGTTTTGCTTTCGGTAGCTGCCTCAGACTTTTGCTCTCTTCCTGGATTTAAGACCTTGATCCCTTTGCTGCGAGCCTCGGCAAGGATCAAAATTCTTTTTCTTTGCCCAACAGCATGAGCTATTCTTGCGGCGTCCCTCGATGGGTCAAGACGATCTAGGTCACGCACGTTGAAAATGAGATTGTCAGTATACCCCGAAGGATGAAGGCCTCGGGCCTTTTTCGGTCCCCGATAACCGACCTTTACGAGCCTCGGCATACCAGAAAGCTGGCGCCTCATTTTATTATCCTTGCCCTTGGGCTTTCTCCAAGACTCCGCAAGCCTGTCGTACCTCCAGCTCTCTTGTCTGACGAACTTTGGTCTTTTATTTGAGACCTTCTTTCTAGCCTGAAGTAATTCACCATTAATAACCATTACAGTACAAATATGACGAAAAGTGTTCAAATCAATAAATACCTTTCTAGCCCACCTTTAAATTATAATGACCGCGTGTCCGATAAACGAATGATCACGACCTATTCTTATGAGGATAGAAATCCGATGTCCGCTAGTAACAGGTGGTTTTATTTTCTGCCAGAGTTTTTTGAATTCATCTCCCGTAAAGTGAATGAACCCCGTCAGATATCCAATAATAATTCTGACAACAAAAAGGTTAATAGTTTATGTCTGTGCTTTAATAGTTTATGAAAAAATACGAATTGCCTCCGGTACCGTATAGCTATGATGCCCTAGAGCCACACATTGATGCAAGAACAATGGAGATCCATCACACAAAGCATCATCAAACTTACACGGACAAGCTAAACGCGGCGCTTGAAAAGTGTCCTCCGGAAATACAACAAAAAGATATCCTTGAAATATTATCAAATATTGACCAAGTTCCAGCAGATCAAAAAAGTGCAATTAATTTTAACGGAGGTGGATTTGATAACCACAGAATATTCTGGAACAACATGAAAGCAAGCGGTGGAGGAGAGCCAGGCGGTTCAATTGCAGATGCAATAAACACATCCTTTGGAAGTTTCTCAGAGTTTAAGGAGAAATTCTCTTCGACCACTGCATTGATTCAAGGCAGTGGCTGGGGGTGGCTTGTTTACAATCCATCTTCAAGGAAGGTGGAATACAAATCAATGCCAAATCAGACGAGTCC
Source organism: Thermoproteota archaeon (assembly GCA_030861105.1). GTDB lineage: Archaea > Thermoproteota > Nitrososphaeria > Nitrososphaerales > Nitrososphaeraceae > TH5893. Next base: position 2,546 of record JALZGI010000512.1, on the reverse strand, counting down.
AAGGACAGAAGGGTTAGTTCCTCTTCTGGGATGTGATGTATGGGAACACGCATATTATCTCAAATATCAGAACAAAAGACCTGACTATATATCTGCATGGTGGAATGTGGTAAACTGGGACGACGCGGCGTCACGTTATGATAAGGCAAAGCAGTAAAAAGCCAGCCTACGGGTGACTGTCTCCAATCCTCTTTTTACTTTGCAATCCTGAACCTGGACACAAAGCGCTTCTTAGATGATATAGCGCTCATTTACGTGTCTCGAATCCTTCTATTCCACCAGAATAATCCTTTTGCAAATCAACCATATCAATAACTCCGAGACCCGCATGGGTTGTTCTGCTAGTCGCCATATTATAATCATAAATCTTCTTGGAATACTCCTTCAGAATATGTATTACATCATCTAAAGAAGGGCTGACGTAAAAGCCAGGACAATCGCCTGTGAACTGAAAGGTGGCATGGACTATGGCTCTCCCCCTATTATCAGACTCCATCCAAGAAGCAAATGGGTACAGCCAACATACTCCGGGTTTTTGAGGATGTATTCTGCAATAGCCCTCCCCATCCAAAAACCTACATGAAACTGGGGTTCCATCATCTTCTTCTGTTTCATCTACCTTTCTTTTTAACGAAAGCATGGTTAGATTAGTAATTAAATTTCCAATTGGTTCCTTTTCCTGCCAGCTAGAAATCATTGTTTCATTTTTTATGAACTTACTCTTTGCATCGTAACCAAGTTTCTTTGTAATTGTGTTAATATCATCAATTGTTAACGGTAGCCTTCCTTGTCGCTCGCAGCAATTATGACATTCTGGCCATAGACATTTCCACAGGACGTAGAGGTTATCTTTGGAAAGAGTGGGAATGTGAAATATGACACCGTCAATATTTATTGCAGAGTCTACTACGTCGTCTCTTTTGCCTAAATGCAGGTCGTAAACATGTTGGTCAACGCTCCACTTTCTGCCTAGCCTATCAAGTGACTCTTTGACTGAGTTATAATTACTAGAATCCAAATGCAGTGGTTATATTTATCGACACAATTATAACATATAAAGTCTAGTGTTGGCTTGTCCTTTTATTACAAAACCAATAGTAGGATATCTATTTGACTTTTGCGTTTATAATAGAGAGATAGCAAAAACAATGTATTGATTCGATTAGCAAGTTACTTGGGAACTCTTTTCATTCGTTTTCCCTTCCGGCTATTTGGGTTATCATCGTAATTTGCGCGTAATGTGGCAACAACACCACCTCCCATGGGTGTTAAACATAAAGAATTAAAGCTAACAACATTCAAGAAGAAACAATAATTATACTAAAGAAAATAAACAAGAAAAGGCAAATCTTAATGTAGGATATTTTATTTCGTCTTTTCGTTTCTCCTGGTTGCTTCGCCGTCTTCCGTGTCCGAGTTAGCCAAAGGGGTTTTAATATCATTAATGTTATTACGATAATGAGCGAGGTATCCTTTCGCCAAAAGCAAGAGATCGAGAAGAATGATGTCATCATCAACGGGAGCAACATCAACAACGGCAATGTCTGCTACGAGGGCCTTTTCACCACGCAAAGGGAAACATGCCTCCTCAACTCAGAACCGCAGAATGGTCTGGGAGGGAGTGGTTTGGCCCCTCATTCTACAGGTCAACAGGTCATACTTTACGCTGGATGAATATCATGCCAAGAGGGATACGTTTTGTTTAGATCATAATATTCCTCCACCAAGGGTTGCTGGTGGTTTTGTGTCATTGTTGGTGAAGGGAATTCTCACTAGGGAAAACAAAATTTACTCTATTCATTATCGGCTCATTCCTTACATGAGGAAGAGGGTGAACCTAGAGTATGGTCTTGTAATGAGAGAAATAAATTCCAAGCGGTAAAATCAAATACCCCTCCTTCGTGGTTTCTATTGTAGCCCGTGCATAATGCACCTGATCTGACCTGTGCGTCTAGACACGTGTATTCGAATTTCGAATTCTGTACCGTATGTGTCAAAGTGCACTAGTCTGTGTGTGCATGCTACGAAGCCCGGTCGAAACTTGTCTTGAGCACAAGAAGGACAAGATGCCGAATCTAGTGGCCAATCTCCAAGGTATGCTTGTTGGGCTAGGGATTTCAGGCTCTGGATCTCTTTAGAGGGAAAAGAAACCTGGAGACAGCAGTTCGAATCTGCTCCGGGCTACTTCAATCCTTTTACACTCATTAGTTTGAATTTTTAGAAGAAGCAACCCAAGACTCGAGGATCTATCAGTTTATTTTTCGTCAGGTCAAAAGACTAAAAATATCAATTCACAGCTGCTGATCTGTTGTTACCTCTTTTCAGATATAATTTTGGCTGTACTATTGCTTTAAATCCCTTTGTCTCCTGCACCGCTGGGGCCTGCTTTCTGAATCTCTTTTGGCATCTTGCCAAATTTTTCAAAATTTTTTGTGAATAGTTTTGCCAGTCTTCTGGCAGATGATTCGTATTTTTTCTTATCTGGCCATGTACTCTTTGGATCAAGGATTTCTGTTGGCACACCGGTACACGAGAGAGGAATTTCC